>NZ_JAMDLQ010000049.1:0-15461 GCF_024705715.1 Clostridium sp. LY3-2 | reverse complement strand
CTGCTCTGTTTACTTCTTCATCTTTCATTTTGGCTTTGTTTAAGTAATTTAATACCGCTGATTTTACTCCACTAAAAGAAAAATCTAAACTTCCATCATTAAACTTTGCCCTTGGAAATTTAATTGCAAATTTATCTCCTTCTTTAGCTAATTTATCTATCTTAGGTCCACCAGGATATCCAAGCCCTATAGCTCTTGCTACTTTGTCGTAAGCCTCACCTGCAGCATCGTCTCTAGTTTGCCCTAAAACTTCGTATACTCCATAATCTTTAACGTGAACTATGAAAGTATGCCCCCCTGAAACTACTAAAGAAACAAAAGGTGGCTTTAAATCTTTATGTTCTATATAGTTTGCAGAAATATGTCCTTCTATATGGTTTACCCCAACTAAAGGTTTCCCAGTTGACATTGCAAGCCCTTTAGCGTATTGAAGCCCAACTAAAAGCGCTCCAACAAGTCCTGGCCCGTAAGTTACTCCGATTGCATCTATATCATCTAAAGTTACATTTGCTTCTTTAAGTGCCTCTTTAACAACACCATTAATAACTTCTATATGCATTCTTGATGCAACTTCTGGTACTACTCCTCCAAACTTTTTGTGAGTATCTATTTGTGATGCGATAATATTTGATAATACTTCTCTTCCGTCTTTAACGACAGCTGCTGAAGTTTCATCGCAACTTGATTCTATTGATAAAATTAATTTACTTTCCATAATAAATTACCTCTTTTTATATAAATCTAAAAATATCAAATTTTTCTAAAAAATAAAATGATATAACCTTCTTATAACTCTTTACTTAACTAAAGTCATAATACTTTTTTAATTATACTTCATAATATACCTATTATCAATTTTTCTAAGAGTTGTTAAGGAGTTTTTAATAATGTATATTATAAAAATAAAGGAAATTTTAAGATTAAGGAGTTTTTTATGGCAAAATACGCAAAAGTTGTAGTTAAAGGTTCACCTATAACTAAGTCAAATTTCAAGTTACACAACAAAGATGGAAGAGCAATCCTACCTTACAACACAGGTAGTTATAATGATAGATACGCACTTTACGAACAAGAGATAGCTTACATAGCTAGAAGTCAAAATCCTACTATAGTATTTTCTGAAAGCCTTATAGCTATTTTAAAGGTTTATTATAAAAGTGAAAAAAGACATCCTGATACTATAAACATCTCAAAAAGTATATTTGATGGAATAGAAAAGAGCGGACTTATAGTTAATGATGCTCAAATAAGAAGGATAGTTGTTGAAGAGTTTTACGATAAAGAAGATCCTAGATTTGAATTATATTTATACCCTGAAAGTTCTTATTCTCTTTCTTATGAACCAGTCATAAAAGAAATAGAAAGTGAACCTTTAAATTATTCTTCTTTAAAAAAGAATATTTCTTCACCTAAGAAAGAAAATAAAAAGGTTACTTCTTCAAGTAATGATTTAGTTTGTGAAGTTTGTAGTAAAAAAATTAAAACAAATGATTTTATTAAGGGTAATAAGGGAAAAACTTTAATATGCAAATCTTGCTTTAATAAATTGTTTTAAGGAGAGGTTCTTTATGATAGATTTTTTATTTATAGGAGATAGCTTAACATTTGGATACGGCGTCTCTAAAAAAGATTCTTTTGTTTATAAAATACAAGAATTTAAAAGTGAATTAACTATTTTAAATAAAGGTGTTAACGGAGATACCTCAACTGGTATTTTATCTAGGTTTTATAAAGATGTAACTTTAAACAAACCTAAAAATATCTTTATAATGTGTGGAACTAACGATTTACTTTCAGGTAGAAATGTGGATTTTATAATTTCTAATATTGAAATTATGATAAAAGACTCACTTTCTATAAACTCTAAAGTTTATATAGGGATTCCTCCATATATAATTAAAGATTTAGCATTTGAACTTTTTACTCCTTCAAATTATTATGAAAACGCAGAAAAGTTCCTCCCTATACTAAGAGAGAAACTTTTAATTTTAAAAGAAAAGTATCCTATAACATTAATAGACTTTTATAGTTTAACTAATAAAAACAAATCTAATAATATTTATTTAGATGGAATCCACTTAAACCCTAAGGGGCAAAATCTGTTATTCACTGAAGCTTGCAAAATTATCTTTTAAGTATTTTGCAGCTTCAATCCCACATTCTATTCCATCTATATTCTTTAAATTAACGCAGTCTGTTCCGTAAATAACATTCCCGCATGCAAAAATCCCATCTATAGATGTTTTAAATCCCTCTAAAATAGGAACTCTTTTTTCTTTATCTTTTAAAAGGTTTATCTTTTTAACTATTCCAAGTTCAGGATAATATCCTACAGACAAAAATAAAGAATCGCAATTTATTTCTATTTCATCACTACCATTGTTATTTTTAAGTTTTGCACTTTGTATTCTTCCATCCCCACTAAGTTCTGTTAGTGTATAACCTTTTAGTATTTTTATATTAAATGGTTTTATAAGTTCTAAGTCTTCTTCTGTCGGAATATATCCTGAATCCTCGCTAAGTAAAATCGCAGATACCTTCCCACCTTCTATTTGTACTCTTCTAGCTAAAATCATAGCCCATCTGCTATTTGCAGTAATTAAAGGTTCTTTCCCGGGAAATAATCCTTCTATATTTATAAATCTATGTGCATTTCCAACTGTCGAAACACCTTCGTATTTGTTTGTCGGAATTAGTATATTTCCAGTATACCTTTCTCTGCAACCTGTAGCTAAAATAATAGCTTTAGCCTTTATTTCATTTATTCCTTCTTTTTCATTTACATAAGATATTATATTATCCTTTGAAATTTCTAATACAGATGTTTTTAATTTTATAGTGCAATCTATATCTTTTAGCTTTTCGTTTATTATATTTATAAATTCTGGGCCTGTAACTTCTTCTCCTAAAAGCTCTAATCCAAAACCATTGTGTATACATTGATTTAAAATTCCACCTATATAGTCTTCTCTTTCGATTATAAGAATGTTTTTAGTTCCTCTTTTACCAGCTTCAAGTGCTGCTGTCATACCTGCTATTCCAGCACCTACAACAACTAAATCGTACTCCATCATAACTTCTTTCCCACCTCCAAATTTAAGGTTATCTTGGAACTATTATTTTAATTCCATTTTTTATTATTTCAAAAGTAATATCTTCTAAATCCGTTAGTTCACCATCTATATTTACAACAGTAGGTTTATTTGCAATTACTCTTATCTTTTCACATTTTAGATATTTTATTTCATCTATACCACTTACATCTTGTCCTTTAAGTACTTTTGGTAAAAACTTAATTAATCTATGTATCTTCGGTTTCTTTATAGCATAAACTTCTAGCTTGCCATCTTTTATATCTGCATTAGGGGCTATCTTTATCCCGCCGCCATAGTATTTACCATTAGCAACTGCAACTAAATACATTTCTGATTCTCTTATCTCATTATCTAAATGAATAGTAAGATGCATTGGTTTAAAGGTAAATAACGTATGTATTACACTTATAAAATATGCCATAGAACCACTTATAAACCTGTGTTTTTTATACTTTCTTGCATTCATAACAACTTCTGCATCAAACCCTATAGAAGATATATTTAAATAATATCTTTCATTTATTTTGCATAAGTCTATAAGTTCTTCTTTTCCATCTATAAGTTTTTCTAAAAGTTTATCACCGTATTCTTTATTATATAAAGTTCTTGCAAAATCATTTCCAGAACCTGCAGGAATGACTCCTAAAGAAGAGCCATTTCCTACTATTCCATTTAAAACTTCGTTTAAAGTCCCATCTCCACCTATAGAGTAAACTCTACACTTTTCATCTTTTGTAGCCTCTTTTAAGGCTTTTACAGCATGACCAACCTCTTTCGTAATTATCGTCTCAAAATCTTCATCTCTCTCTTTAAAGATTTCTATAATTTTCTCCTCATATTCTAAAGCTTTCCCTTTACCAGCTACTGGATTAATTACAAATACATGCTTCATTTAATTTCCTCTTCTATTTTAATTACTAAAGTTAAATTTTTAATGTTCTCTTTGAATTTGATATTTCTACTATTGTGTACATATTTCCAATCTCACCTATTTTAAGATCATCTTTTAATCCATAAAAATCTAAACATGCTCCACAACTTATGATTCTACTTCCTTTTTTAGAAAGTTCTTCTAAACTTTCTAAAACTTCTGACCCTTCAGAGGTTAATTTCACTCCACCATTTAAGAATATTATTTCTTCTGGTATTTCCTTTGATTCACTTAATGCATAAACATAGCTCTTCATAAGAGTTTTACCTAGTTCTTCTGAACCTTCACCTAGTTTATCAGTAGTTATCATTATAGCAAATCCTTCTTTTTTCTCTAAAGTTTTAGAAGTCTTCTCTTTAGTTATAGTTAATATATAATCACCATTTTCTAATTTACTCTCTACTTTAAATCCTTCATTTTCTGAGAATCTAGTGATATTAGTATTTGCTATTTCATTATCTACTACTACTTCAGCTATTCCTTCTTCTATACCTTCAAAATATTTTTTTGTGCTTATTACAGGCATAGGACACGCTAAACCTCTGCAATCTATTTTTTTCATCTTAATCCCTCCAAAAAACTATCTAATTTATAATAATTATTATAACATATCAGTTTTATTTAGTTTAAAACTTTATTGCTTTATATATTTACCTATAATATAATTTTAATTGGACTAGAAAATTTGAGAGGTGATTTATTGGACAAGTTCTTATCAAAAATAAAGAATTTTTCATTCAAAAATATCGATAATTCCACAAAATCTAGAACTATTCTTTTCTTAATTCCTTTAATTTCAATAATAATAAAAAGTATATTATTCCAAGGTTTTATTAGAAACTCTGATTGTTATTCTTTAAACCTTTGGATTGGAATTGATAGTTCTAAATATTGTTTAACTTATTATTTTGCGTTCACACTACTATTTTTAAGTTTTGCCTTACTTTTTAAAGGTAAAGGAAGAGTAATTTACCTATTTATAATAGATGCTGTATTAACTTCTATAATACTTACTGATTTATTATATTTTAGAGGATTTTTAACACTTCCCTCTTTACTAATAGTAACCCAAACTGCTAATTTAGATAATATGAGCGGATCAATATTCTCTATGATTACCCCATACGATTTATTGTTCCTTTTAGATTTTGTGATACTTGGTATTTATGTATATGTGAAAAGAAAAGCTATTTTTTCTGTTAAAAAGCGTGCTATTAAAACTTTCCTAGTTTCTTTTTTAGGGTCAATAGTTTTTATAGGTTATGTTCCTTTTAACATACATATATTAAATAACACTGATGTTTCAAACGGGTATATGTTTCAAACATTTGATTCAACTCAAACTTCACAATTCTTTTCACCTATAGGTTATCATATATTTGATGCCTATGATGTATATAAGAATTCAAAGCCTTATGAATTAACAGATTCAGATAAAAAGTTAGTTACAGATTACCTTAATTTTAAAAATAAAGGCTTAAAAAATAACGAATACTTTGGAAAATTCAAAGGTAAAAACCTTATAGTGATTCAAGTTGAATCTTTAGAAAACTTTGCTGTAGGTCAAGAGATAAACGGCAAAAAAATAACACCTGTACTTGATAGCTTGAAAAAAGACGGAATATACTTCCCAAATATCTACGAACAAGTAAATCAAGGTACTAGTGCAGACTCAGACCTTATGGTTAATACTTCAATGATTCCTGTTAGAACTGGAACTACTTTCTTTAGATACCCTATACGTGATTATAATTCTATGCCGAGAATTTTAGAAAGTAACGGATACTCTACAGAAGCTTTCCACCCTGATAAAGGATCATTTTGGAATTACAGAAACGCATTGCTTGGAATGGGATTCCAAAAGTTTACTGACTTCTATTCTTATAAAGTAGATGACAAAGATATCGTTGGAATGGGAATTAGTGATGGAGAGTTCTTTAATCAAATAACGCCTATGATAAAAGAATTAAAAGAACCATTTTATGCATTTACTGTAACTTTAACTTCTCATATGCCTTTTGAACTTCCAAAGGATATGCGTAAGTTAAACTTAAACCCTGAACTTGATAAAAGTGAAATGGGTGGCTACTTAGAATCTATCCACTACACTGATTCTATGATAGGTAATTTCTTAAAATCTCTTGATAAAGAGGGACTTTTAGATAATACTGTAGTTGCAATTACAGGGGACCATACTGGCGTTCACAAATATTATGGTCATACTATTGATATGTTATCAAAGAAAGAACCTTGGTTTTCAGATGATGGAAACCCTAGAGTTCCATTAATAATATATGATAAAACTCAAAAAATCGGAAAGAAATTCGATGTTACTGGTGGTCAAATTGATATTATGCCAACACTTCTTTACGGATTAGGTATACCAAGTGATGAATATAAAAATTCAACTATGGGAAGATCTCTATTAAATACTGATAAAGATTATGCTATACTTAATTCAGGTAGAATAGTTGGAGACACTAAGGATTTAAGTGAAAAAGATATTAATCTTATAAAAGATAGTCAACAAATATCTGATATGCTTATCCGTGCAAATTACTTTGGACTACCAAATCAATAAAAAAATTTGTATTTTTCAAAAGTTAGATTACGATATAAAAAAACCAGCATTTAATTTTGCTGGTTTTTTAATTTTTATCTATTCCCATTTTTATTATCTTATGGTATTATTTGTATGTAAAAATTATTAGGGGGATTCAAGTGGAAGTTAGAAATTATGAAGTTAACTCTGAGGACCATTTAAGCCTTGAAGTTCCATCAAAAATAAAAAAATGGAACTGGGGCGCATTTATGTTCAATATCATCTGGGGAATAGGTAATAAAAGCTATTTACCTTTACTTTGTCTTATCCCATTCTTTAATATAGTTTGGGTGTTTGTATGTGGTTTTAAAGGCAACTCTTGGGCTTTTAAAAATGGTAACTATACAAACGACGATGTAGACAAGTTCCTTGAAATCCAAGCAACTTGGAATAGAGCTGGTATTGCATCATTTATATTAACAATAGCTATTATAATACTTTATGCAGTAGTTTTAGCCTCTTTATTCTCTGCATTTAATAGCTCATTCTACTATTACTAGCCTAAAAATTTCTTAAATAAAATACACCTCTGAATCATATTTGATTCAGAGGTGTATTTTTATTTATAATAACTACTTTCCTGCTATAGATAGTTCTTTAACTACTACAGAAGGAGATCCGAAACTACTCATTGGGAATTTTATATCGTCACATACTTCTTCTATATCTTTTAATAAGGTAAAGAAGTTTCCTGCAACAGTTATCTGTTCAACAGGGTGGTCTATTTTCCCGTCAGTTATCTTAAATCCTCTAGCTGCTAAAGAAAACTCTCCTGTTATTGAGTTTGCACCAGAATGAAGTCCTGAAAATTCAGTTACTAAAAGACCGTTATTAACTTCTTTTATAGCTTCATCTAAAGTCTTTTCACCCTTTTCTATATAAATGTTTGAAGGCCCTACTGATACAGGAGATGCATACGAACTTTTAAATCCACTTCCTGTAGATTTAATTCCTGCTTTATGCGCTGTTTTTAGGTTATGAAGAAGTGTTTTAAGTTCACCTTTTTCTACAAGTGATTTTTTAAATGTAGCTACTCCTTCATCATCAAATCCTACAGAAGCTAAACCATCTTTAAGTAATGGGTTATCAATTATATTTACTTTATTTGATGCAATTATATCTCCTTCTTTACCCTTTAAAAGAGAAATCCCTTTTTGAGCTAAATCTGCATCAAATACTGACCAAAACGATTGAAGAATTGAAACCATAGCTTCGTTATTTATTATAGTTTTGTATTTAGAAGATTCTATTTGTTTTGCATTAACCTTTTTCATAGCTTCTTCTATTCCCATAGAAGCTATTTTTTCTGGTTTAACCTCTTCTAAACTCTTAGCTGTAGCGTAACCGAAGCCATCATATTTCTTAGAATCTATATCTAATATAGGTACAACATAAGCTGTTAATAAATTTAACTTATCTCCTAAATCTAACCCTTTAGAATTCATAATTCCATAACTTGAATTTACATAGCTTATTCCGCATCCTCCAAAGTTATCTACCTTATCACTTTGCTTTTTACACTCTCTTTCCATCTCTATAGCAAGTTCTATAAGTTTTTCAGGGTCAATATTTTCTAACGCTTTATAGTAGTTTTCTACCACTTCGTAAGATTTATCTCCTTCGTAGATAAATTGGATATCATCATCTTCTATAAATTCTGCTCCTTGTTTTGCATTTTTTATAAGCATATCTATAGAATCTTCATCAATTATCTCAGTATAAGAATATCCCATTCTTTCTTTATATTTAGCTCTAAAAGATACTCCAAATGATTTATTTAAATTATATTTTTCTACCTCTTCTTTGTAGATATTTATACTTAAACTTTCTTTATCTTGGTAATATATTTCAAACTCATCTAAACCGCTTTTTTTAGCTTTTTTAAATAATTTTTCTTTAAACTCTTTAAATTCCATAATTACTTTGCACCTCCTATCTTCCACCAACAGTCATATCTTTAACTCTTATCATAGGCTGACCTACATTAACTGGTATACTTCCAGAAGATGAACCACACATTCCTTGAGATTGCGCGATATTATCTCCTACCATATCTATTTTCATTAATACTTCGCTTCCTTTACCTATAAGTGAAGCTCCTCTTACAGGGTCTCCTATAATACCGTTTTTAACAAGATATCCTTCTGCTACATTAAAGTTAAACTCTCCAGTTACAGGGTTTACTGAACCTCCGCCTAGCTTTTTAGCATATAATCCATTATCTATAGATTTGATAATATCTTCTGTATTATCAGTTCCTGCAGCTATATAAGTATTTGTCATTCTTGAAGTTGGAGCATACTTATAGCTTTGTCTTCTTCCGTTACCTGTAGGTTCCATATTCATTCTTCTACCGTTTAATTTATCTATCATATAGCCTTTTAAAATACCATTTTCGATTAATATATTTTTTCTTGATTCATGACCTTCATCATCTATATTTATAGAACCCCAAGCTGATTTTATAGTTCCATCATCTATAGCTGTAACCTTTGTAGATGCAATTTGCTCTCCAAGTTTACCTGAAAACTCTGAGTTTCCTTTAGCAACTGATGTAGCTTCTAAAGAGTGACCGCAAGCTTCGTGGAATAATACTCCACCAAAACCGTTATCTATAGCAACAGTCATCTTCCCTGCTGGACATTCTTTTGCATGAAGCATAGTAACAGCAGTTCTTGCTGCTTCTTTTGCATAAAATTCTGGGTCTATTTCTTCAAACATCTCAAAGCCCATAGAACGCCCCGGTCCTTCAAAACCTGTTTGGTTTTCTGAGTCTTTAGATGCTATAGCACTTATTCCAAGTCTAGTTCTAACTCTTCTATCTTCTTTAAATAAACCTTCTGAGTTTGCAATTAAAATCTTTTGGTCCTTATCTGCATAACTTACACTAACTTTAGATATATCAGTGCTATAATCTTTAGCACTATTATAAGCGTTTCTCATAATTCCAATCTTTTTAGCATAATCTACAGCTTCTGGATAATGCTTAATTATATGATTATTTGGAACTATGATTTTATTATTTAAAATTATTTCCTTTTCTTCTTTTAAGTCTCCAAGTGCAAGTGCTGCTTTATATGCAGTATCTAAAAGACTCTCTAAAGAGTTGTTGTTTGTATATGCGTAAATGCTCTTTAATCCTTTAAAAATCCTTATTCCAACACCATAGCTTCTTCCACCTATAGCGCTTTGTACTTTATTATCTAAGATAGATAATGAATTTGAAATACTATCTTCTTCAAAAATTTCAGCAAAGTCTCCACCTGTTATAAGACATCTTGATAAAACTTTACCTATAACTTCTTTTGATAACATATTATCCCTCCTTATTTACTTCTTTTTTAAATTCTTTGAAAGTGTTACCCCACATTTCAACGTAGTCACTTTCACACCAATCTGACATGATGACTTTTTCATTATCTTTTATTTCATATCTTTCAGAAGGTGTAGTCTCTAATTTATTTCCATCAATTACATTATAAACTAAAATCTCGTTTTCTATTAATATTACTGCAAGCTTTCCGTCTGGAGACATATAAGCATCTTTTATAAGAGGTACTTCCCCTCTTAATGCCCTCCACGGAATACTTAAAGTATCAAAATTAACTAAACTAGCGTTTGGTTTGATATTTAAAGGGTAATCAAAAGATTTCCCGTTTGGATCTATAGGTGAAATCCTACCGTATAAATCCCACTTTCCATCGTCCCTTTTTACTGTGAAGTTTCCGTAGTTTATAGTAGGCATTACTTCTCTTATCTCATCTTGGCTTAAAGATTTTAACTTTTTAGAGAAATCATTTTCGTAAATTGAATTTATGTTTTTAGGGTATATATCACTTATTACTATTCCCCTATCTGATAATAAATTATCTACAGGTAATACTACGTAATCTGGAAACTTATTTTGAAAATCATTTCCTTTATACTTTTCAGTTAAAATATAATCATTTGAGATATAGTTAATATTACTATATATACTAACTCCCTTTTCTATTTTGTATTCATCTTTACTTTCTCTTTTAAACTGGCTTGCTGTAAAGTATTCTTGAGTGTAGCCGTCTTTTTCTGTATGTTTTTTATCAAGTACCCACATTCCTGACATTCTAGGGAATAATATACCGCTAACTTCATCTACAGGACGAACTTTTCCATCTACATAACTTACCCAAAGAGTTCTGTACTTCTCGTCTGAATAACTTCCATCATCTAATTTAACTCTAGGAGTTTTTAAAGTAAGATAAAGTCCCTTATCCATTCCTTTTGTAGTACTGCTAGCTTTTGATTCTATTTGATTGTCAACTGACGCATTAAATTCTTCTTCGCGCGCCTTGTCAACTTTTTTAACTTTAAATAAAACACCTTGGTAGTATATATATCCGCTACTATCTCCGTTTTTAAAGAAATCAAAAATTATATTGTTTTTATCACTAGCTGTGATAACTTCAATATCCTTTGTTCCCATTCCAAGTTCTGATGCAGTAAATTTTGAACCATAAGATATTTCATAATCTGACTTTACAACCTTTAATTTATAAGAAACACTAACGTATTCTTTATCCCCTACTTTTATCTTATCATCATCAATAATAATATTTTTACCTTTTAAACTGTTTATACTATCTTTTGAGTAAGTACTTTTATCTATAACTTCATAACTTTCTATATCCCACTTACCTTTTATTGATAAATTATCGTTTTTAGGCGTATTTATTTGAACCATTTCATTAGAGTCTAATTTAACACATCCTGTTAAAACAAAAGGTAAAATTAAAAATATTGAAATAGTAAATACTATTTTTCTAAGCACCCTTAAATTTCCTCGCTTTCTTTAGGTATAGATATAATTATTTCAGTTCCTTTATATAATTCACTAGATATTTCAAGCACTCCCCCATGTAACCTAACAATCTCATCTGCTATTGATAGCCCTATACCTGTATTTGAGTTTGCATTACTACCTTTAAAGAATTTCTCTAAAACTCTTTCAAGTTCTTCTTTTGGAATTCCACACCCGTCGTCTTTTACGCTAACTATTAAGTTATTTTCGTCTTCACTAAAATTAACTGTTATATTTCCTTCTTCTTGAGTAAATTTAAATGAGTTATCTAAAATATTTATCATAACTTGCTTAAATCTATTAACATCTAAAGGAAATACTAAATTTTTAGTATTATTTTTTACTGTTAATTTTATATTTTCTCTCTCAGACCTTGGAAGCATATAATTTAAAATATAATTTGAAAATGCCTCTATAGAAACATCTTGCTTTCTTAAAGTTATATTATTATTTACAAGACGTGAGAAATCTAGTAATTCCTCAACTAAACCTGATAGTCTATCTGATTCTTTTTCAATTATATCAAAGCCAAGCTTTAACGTTTCTTTGTCTGTATTTTCATCATTTAATGTTATAGTCCAACCCTTTATAGATGTAAGCGGTGTCCTAAGTTCGTGAGAAACTGATGATATAAAGTCGTTTTTAAGCTTTTCTCTTTCTTTAAGTTCTCCTGCCATATAGTCTAATGTTAATGCAAGTTGACCTATCTCATCTTTACTATTTATATTACACCTTTGGTCTAAATCGCCATCTGCCATCTTTTCTGCTGTATCTTTAAGTTTTAAGATAGGGTCTACTATATTTTTAGCCATAACTAAACTTAATATTATTGCAATTATAGATACTACAAATGATATCCCTATAAAAAATGATATTATTGCAAGTATAGAGTCGTCTATCTCTTTTAATGAAGTAACAAATCTTATTACTCCTACTGTTTTTCCGTTTACTACTATAGGCTTTGAAACTGCCATAACCTTATGAGAATAATAACCTACGTTTCCAACCCACTTACTGCTCTCACCTTTTAAAGCTCTATCTATTTGTCCTTTAACTTCAGAGTCATTACTAGGACTTACACCAATTGAGTCCATTATAAGTTTACCTTTATCATCGTATAATTGAACTTCTGCTGTAGTTTGATTCCAAAAGGCATCAACGTTGTCGTACACATTTCTAATAAGTGAAGTATGAGAATAATATTTATCATAAAAATTAGTTGCTATATCTATTTGGTTAGTTAACATATTTTCTGTATTGTCGTAATAATACCCTCTAACAAAAAATATTAATAATAAGTCTAATATAACAATACTTGATAATATTACTATCATAAAGTTTCTAATAAGTTTTCTCTTTATGCTCATAATAAAATCATTATTCCTTCCATCTATATCCTATTCCCCAAACAGTCTCAATAAATCTTGGGTTTGAAGAATCATCCTCAATTTTAGCTCTAAGCCTTCTTATATTAACATCTATTATTTTAGGGTCTCCAAAATAGTTGTAACCCCAAACACTATTTAATAAATCATCTCTAGTAAAAGCCTTATTAGGATTTTCTATAAATGTTTTCATAATTAGATACTCTTTAGGAGTTAAGTCTAATTCTAATTCATTTTTAGTTATCTTTTGAGAATATAAATCTAATATAAAAGGACCGTGCTTTAATATATCTTCTTTCTTTTTATCAGATGTAACCCTTCTAAGTAAAGCTTTAACTCTAAGCACTACTTCAAGAGGATTAAATGGTTTAATTATATAATCATCTGCACCGTATTCAAGCCCCATAATTTTATCCATATCTTGACCCTTAGCTGTTAACATTATTATCCCCATATCAGGATATTCAGCTCTTAATTTGCTACATACTTGAAATCCATCTATACCAGGCAGCATAACATCTAATATAGCTACGTCTGGTTTTTCTATCATAGCTTTAGAGATGCCATCTTCACCGTTACTTGCTTCTATAACTTCTAAGTCATTTCTCGTTAAGTTTATCTTTAAAAATCCTCTTATACTAACTTCATCTTCTACTAAAAGTATTTTCGCCATTTAATTCACTCCTTATTTATAATATATCTCTATTTAAACTCAAATATTAAAAATTCTATATCTTATACTACATTATAATTATATCTTATCGTTAAAATCTATTAAATAGGTTTCATATATATTAAAATTATATATAAATTTAGTTTTATATACAAAAAAGAGTTGCCTAAAAAGACAACTCTTTAAAATCTATTTCATAGTTCTAAATTCAAAACCTTGAGATTTAAAATATTCTATTATTTCTGGAAGTGCTTCAACTGTAGTATCTTTTCCATAAGTATCATGCATTAAAAATACTATATTATCAGCATTTGGACCTAATAATTCAACAGTTTTTTTAGTTTGTGCAATCAATTGCGCTTCACTTCTACTTTTAGCTTCTGCATCTCCGTTTAAGGCATTCCAATCTACTATTGCAAATCCATCCTTATCTAACTTTTCTCTTACAGGTGTTCTATTTTGCCAAGACCAATATCCTCCTGGGAATCTTACTGTTCTAGTAGTAAAATCTTTTCCTAAAATACTTTGCATCTTTTCGTTAACCTTATTAACTTCACCCATAAATCTATCTGCATTTATAACTCTGTTTGGATATAAATATGAGTAGTTATGAGTATATGAATGACCTGCTATAGCATGTCCTTCAACTGCTTCTCTCTTTAATAACTCTGGCGCTCCGTTACTTTCTAAACTTTTACCCATTACAAAGAAAGTTGCTTTAACATCATTCTCTTTTAATATATCTAAAATTTTAGGTGTATTTGTAGTTGATGGACCATCATCAAAAGTTAAATACACTACTTTTTTACCATCTTTTCTAACAGGATAATGTAATTGTCCCTTCATTAACCCTTGAGTCATATTTGCAACTTCAATTGCATCATCTGCATTAGGATCATCTTTTAAAGGTATGTACCCTGAATTATCTAATTTTTTTTCTTCTGTCTTTTCAGTTGAAGTTTCGTTTTTATCAGTGCTTGTCTCTTCCTTTTTCGTATCAGCTTTAGCAGTCTCGCTATCACCTTTTAATACGCTATATGTAATTCCCCCAATTGCAAGAATACCAACAAGTGCAGCCACTAATACTACCGCTCGTCTCCTTTTGTAGTTAACTTTTCTTCGTCCCCTCTTTTTCATTTCGTTTCTCCTTTTATCAATTACAATTTTTATTTAATAACCTATTGTCCTATATTATAATACTATTTATTTGTGGACATATTGTTACAATCTAATAAACATTCATTACAAAATCGTCATTAGTTGTTAACCCTAAAAAAAGGCAAAAAAAAAGTAGCTATTTCTAGCTAAAAAAAAATGGCTCCGCGAAGAGGACTCGAACCTCCAACCTATCGGTTAACAGCCGAGTGCTCCACCATTGAGCTATCGCGGAACATTTATTCAGAGAAAGTATGCTCTCTGAAAATTGCACATAATTTGTAGTTGATATGTAATATTGGTCAAGCCCTCGACCTATTAGTATCAGTCAGCTGAATGTGTTGCCACACTTACACTCCTGACCTATCAACCTTGTGTTCTTCAAGGGGTCTTACTAGCTTACGCTATGGGAAATCTAATCTTGAGGGAGGCTTCACGCTTAGATGCTTTCAGCGTTTATCCCGTCCCGACTTAGCTACCCAGCTATGCTCTTGGCAG
Organism: Clostridium sp. LY3-2; assembly: GCF_024705715.1. Classification (NCBI taxonomy): domain Bacteria; kingdom Bacillati; phylum Bacillota; class Clostridia; order Eubacteriales; family Clostridiaceae; genus Clostridium; species Clostridium sp. LY3-2. The sequence goes on along the minus strand of NZ_JAMDLQ010000049.1, from coordinate 285 downwards.
AACAACTGGTACACCAGAGGTCAGTCCATCCCGGTCCTCTCGTACTAAGGACAGCTCCTCTCAAATTTCCTGCGCCCGCGACGGATAGGGACCGAACTGTCTCACGACGTTCTGAACCCAGCTCGCGTGCCGCTTTAATGGGCGAACAGCCCAACCCTTGGGACCTACTTCAGCCCCAGGATGCGACGAGCCGACATCGAGGTGCCAAACCTCCCCGTCGATGTGAACTCTTGGGGGAGATCAGCCTGTTATCCCCGAGGTAGCTTTTATCCGTTGAGCGATGGC
>NZ_JAMDLQ010000048.1:0-69077 GCF_024705715.1 Clostridium sp. LY3-2 | reverse complement strand
TTCCGAACAGGAAAGTTAAGCTCTACAGCGCCGATGGTACTGCACGGGAGACTGTGTGGGAGAGTAGGACGTTGCCAAGTGCATAACAGGAAAAAGGATAGTCAATTATGACTATCCTTTTTTCTATATATTTTTTTATTTTGTATATATAAATTATTTTTAAATAAAGGTTTTATACCTGCCCAAAGAATTTTGCTATTTTTTATTCCTATAGATTTACAAAATAAATACATAAGAGGGCTTCTTAGTCTTCCGCGAGAACAACCTATAACAATTGGAATAGTACCGTTGTTAGATATTCTAATTAGCTCATTTTTGAAATGGGACCTTTTTAAAAATATACTTTTAGCTATAATAAATATAGCAGAAGGGTAAAAGTTTTTAATCTTTTTATGTTCTTCTTCACTTATTACAGGAAGGTTGTATTGAAATAAGTTCATATTTTTAAACTCAGATTTAGTTCTAACATCAATAGTTATCTCATCTTTTATATCTAAATACTTTATAAATATCATAATTCACCTAAAAACAATAAAATAATTATTTATTATTTTATACAGAAATATATCCATATATTACATTAAAATTAAAATAAGTTACAACTCTTTGTTTTTTAAAATAAATTTAGGTTTATATGTTAAACTTAATGTATAAGCTGATAGGGGGAGATTTAGTGAATTTAATTTTAAAGATATTAGGTATAATAGCTATAGGCTATTTTATTTTAGTAAATTTATTTTTTGGTGGAACTACATTTAGTTGGTTTTATTTAGTTTTAGGGATAGGATTAATAGCTTATACAAAATATATAGATAAATTATTAGCTATTGATAGTTTAAGCTCCTTTATAAAACCTGCTAGGATAGTTATAGGAATATTATTAATTGTATTTGTAGTATCAGAGATAATAATAATATCTTATCCTAAGAGAAAAGAAGTTGTTAGTGATTATATTGTAGTTTTAGGGGCAGGGATAAGAGGAGAAAATTTAAGCGTAACTTTAAGAGAAAGATTAAATGCTGCCTTAGAAGTTTCAAAGAAGATAGATTTTAAAGGAAAATTTGTTTTAACAGGCGGACAAGGTCCAAACGAAAGTATAACAGAAGCTGAAGCTATGAGAAGATACCTAGAAGAAAAGGGAGTACCAAGTGATAGGATTTTATTAGAAGATAAAGCAACGAGCACTTACGAAAATTTTAAATATTCTAAAGATATCATAGAAAAAGATAGCAATAGAGATATAAAAGATTCTGCTATATTAGTAACTACTACAGACGTCCATGCTTTTAGAAGCAATATACTAGCTAAAAGGAATGGATATAGTAACGTAGACTTTTATACTTCTAAAAGCGAGTGGTATTTAGTACCTGCAACATATGCTAGAGAGTTTTTTGCATTAGGAAAGTCTTTAGTTTTTGATAAATAAAATATTGAGGTGAACTGTAAATGAGAGATATAAATAATTTAAAAGGAAAAGTAGTTAGACATTTTAAAGGGAATTTATATTTAATTTTAGATGAAGTTACACATTCTGAATCAGGTGAAAAACTTGTACTTTATAAAGCATTATATGGGGATTTTGGTATGTATGTAAGACCTTCAAATATGTTTTTAAGTACGGTTGATAAAGAAAAATATCCAGAAGTTTTGCAAAAATATAGATTTCAAGAAATAAATAGTGATTTAGAAAAGAAAATAAGAGAGATTTAATGAAAAACTAGTAGTTTTAATACTACTAGTTTTTTTGCATTACATCGATTTCTATGTAATATATTTAATATACATAATTTTTAATTATGTAAAATAATAAGGAATGGTTAGGGAGGACTTTATGGTTATTGATTTTTTTGAATTTGTAAATCCAAAGTTAAGTACATTAAATAAGACGGAGAAGAAAATTTTTGATTATGTAGTTAAAAATCAAGATGGAGTAAAGAGTATGAGCATAAGAAAGCTTTCTAAAGAATGTTATGTTTCTACTACTACGTTATTTAGATTTGTAAAAAAGTTAGGATTTTCAGGGTACAATGAATTTATATCAACATTAAGAATAGGGGGAAACAGTAATAGTGATAGAGCAGTCATACCAGATGTCGTAACTAAGAAAAACTATAATGAGGAATATCTAAAAAATATAATAGAATCTGTAAGAGTTATAAAAGAGGATGATGCAGAAAGATTTTGTAAAATGTTAAACAGTAATAATAAGATATTTATTTTTGGAGTGGACCTTACTAAGCAAGTTGTAAAATATGTTCATTGCCTTTTAAGTTTGATGGAATATGATACTGTTATTGTACACGATAAGTATGAACTTGATTCTACTATTAAGGATGTGGGTGCAAATGATATAGTTTTAATTTTTTCTTTCAGTGGAGAAAGTTCAGGAATGATAAAGATTGTTGAGAGGATTAAAGTTAAAAATAGTAACATTGTTTCTGTAACACGTGCAGATAATAATATTATTCAGGGACTAAGTGATATTAATTTTTATGTTTTTTCAGATAATATTGTTAACAATAATAATGACATAAGTTCAAGAATAAGTATGATAGCTGTTATAGAGACTTTAATCTATAGAGCTTTTGCAGAAAAAGAAGGTGTTACGTATTAGATACTATATAATCACATGTTATACATATTTTAAGTAACAGCTTTGGAACGCTGTATTTTAAAGGATAGAACATAATTTGATAACAACAAAAGTAACAAGGTGTAACGCGTTAACATAAGGTTAGTAATAGTAGACAAGCTTTCTACTATTACTAACCTTTTTAAGTGGCATAAAAACAGAATTTGTTAATTATTAAAGTTTTATATAAAATATATAAATTTGAATTAAATGGAACAAAATAACTTTATTTGTTACTAAATTTATAACTAAAATCATAAATCGATACCTTGTTTCTAAAGGCCTCCAACCTATAGAAAACGATTTAAAAACTTGCTATTCTAAAACTGCAAAAGGAAATGCAAAGTAAAAATAAATTAAATAAATATTTAGGAGGTACTCTATTATGGCAAGAGTAAAAGATTTTATAAACACAAATGATTTAACTAAGAAGGAATTACTAGACATTATGAACTTAGGCTTAATGCTTAAAAAATGTGTGAATAATGGATATTACCCTCAATTATTAAAAAATAAAGTTTTAGGAATGATCTTTGAACAATCATCAACAAGAACAAGAGTATCATTTGAAACTGCTATGGCTCAGTTAGGTGGACACGCTCAATATTTAGCACCAGGTCAAATACAATTAGGTGGACACGAAAGCATTGAAGATACAGGAAAGGTTCTTTCAAAACTAGTTGATATATTAATGGCTAGAGTAGAAAGACATAAAACAATAGAAGATTTAGCAAAGAGTGCTTCAATACCAGTAATAAACGGTATGTCAGATTATAATCACCCAACTCAAGAGATTGGAGATTTAATAACTATATTAGAAAATTTACCAGAAGGTAAAAAATTAGAAGAATGCAAAGTAGTATTCGTAGGAGATGCAACTCAAGTTTGTAGATCATTAATGTTTATAACTACAAAACTTGGTATGAGATTTGTACAATTTGGACCTGAAGGATTCAGGCTATCTAAAGAAGATTTAAAGATAGGTGAAGAAAACTGTAAAATATCAGGTGGTAGCGTACAAGTTTTAGAAGATGCAGATGAAGCTATGAAAGATGCAGATTTTGTTTATACTGATGTTTGGTATGGATTATATGAAGCAGAACTTTCAGAAGAAGAAAGATTAAAAATATTTATGCCAAAATATCAAGTAAATAAAGAACTTATGAGTAAAGCAAATAAAGGAGCTAAATTCTTACATTGCTTACCTGCTACAAGAAATGAAGAGGTAACAGATGAAGTTTTAGATTCAGATATATCATTAGCTTGGGATGAAGCTGGAAATAGGTTAACAGCACAAAGAGCATTATTAGTTTATTTCTTAAACCCACAAGCTGCAAAAGAATTTAAAGTTGAAAATTGCAAAAATGAATTAAATAAAGTTTTATCAGAAATTTTTTAAAGGTTTCTATATATAAAAGAGAGGATGAGTAATTATGAGAACATTAAGCACAACTCCTAAAAAAGATGGATTTAGAATGCCAGGAGAGTTTGAAGAACATGACGGGTGTTTTATGATATGGCCAGAAAGACCAGATAACTGGAGACTTGGAGCAAAACCAGCTCAAAAAACATTTGCAAAAGTCGCTAAGGCTATAAGTGAATTTGAAAATATGACAGTTTTAGCTAGTCCAGAACAATATAGTAATGCTAGAAATATGTTAGATTCAGATATAAGGGTTGTAGAAATGGTTAATAACGACTCATGGGTAAGAGATTGTGGACCTACATTTGTAACAAATGGTGAAGTAGTAAGAGGTGTTGACTGGGAGTTTAATGCTTGGGGAGGTCTTGTAGATGGATTATACTTCCCTTGGGATAAAGACGATCAAATAGCAGAGAAGGTTTGTGAACTTGAAAGAAAAGATAGATATAGAACTAATGGATTTGTTTTAGAAGGTGGTTCTATACATGTTGACGGTGAAGGAACTTGTATAGTTACAGCTGAATGTTTATTAAGCCAAGGTCGTAACCCAGAGTTATCAAAACTTTCAATAGAAGGAAATTTAAAAGAATACTTAAATTTAGAAAAAGTAATTTGGATAGATAACGGAATATATAATGATGAAACAAATGGACATGTAGATAATATATGTTGCTTTGTAAAACCTGGAGAAGTTCTTTTAGCATGGACTGATGATAAAGATGACCCACAATATGAAATATCGAAATCAGCTTATGATATATTAACAAATTCAGTTGATGCTAAAGGAAGAAAATTAAAAGTGCATAAGATGTACACACCAAGTCCAATTCTTATTACAAAAGAAGAAAGTGATGGTGTAGATGCTGTAGATGGAACTTTACCTCGTGAAGAGGGTGATAGATTAGCAGCATCATATGTTAACTTCTATATAGCTAATGGTGGAATTGTATTCCCTATGTTTAATGATCCAAACGACGAGAAAGCTAGAAAGTTATTAGAAGAATTATTTGAAGGCAGAAAAGTAGTTGGTATTTATGCAAGAGAAATTCTTTTAGGTGGCGGAAACATACATTGTATAACTCAACAACTACCTAAGGCTAGAAAGTAGAGGCTATAGTATGGCAAGGATAGTTGTAGCCCTTGGAGGAAATGCATTAGGAAATACTCCAAAGGAGCAAGAAGAGAAAGTAAAAATAGCATCAGAATCTTTAATAAATTTAATTGAGGATGGGAATGAAGTGATAATAGCACATGGAAATGGTCCTCAAGTTGGGATGATAAATTTAGCTTTTGAAGAGGGAAGTAAGACTAATGAAAAGATAGTAGAAGTTGAATTACCAGAGTGTACAGCTATGTCACAAGGGTATATTGGATACCATCTTCAAAAGGGAATAAGAAATGAACTAAATAAAAGAAATAAAAAGATGGATTCTGTAACAGTTATAACTCAGGTTTTAGTAGATAAAAGCGATGATGCATTTAAAGATCCTACAAAACCTATTGGAGGATATTACTCTAAAGAATATGCAGAAAAGTTAATGATAGAAAATAAAGGTGTCGTATATAAAGAAGATTCAGGAAGAGGATATAGAAGAGTTGTGCCTTCACCAAAACCTGTAGATATAGTTGAAAAGAATATAATTTTAAGTATGTTAGAAAATAATTATATAGTTATAGCATGTGGAGGAGGAGGTATACCTGTAATAAGAGATGATTATGGGAATATAGAGGGTATACCTGCTGTTATAGATAAAGATTTTGCTTCAAGTACTTTAGCAAATAGTATAGATGCAGAGTATCTATTTATATTAACTGCAGTAGATAGAGTATTTATAAACTTTAATAAAGAGAATCAAAAAGAAATAAAAGATATGTCTATTAGAGATGCAGAAAAGTATTCTGAAGAGGGACAGTTTGCAAAAGGAAGTATGTTACCTAAAGTTTTAGCAGCAATAGAATTTGTTAAAGGCGGAAAAAACAGAAAAGCTATAATAGCATCTTTAGAAAAAGCAGCTGAAGCTATAAAAGGAGAGAGCGGAACAATTATACACTCTTAGAAAATTTCATAAGGGTACATATTTAAAAATATGTACCCTAATTAAAAATTTGAAATCATAAAACTATGATTTAGAAAAGAGGTAAAATTTATGGGTAAAGAGAAGAAAAAATTTAGGATGTTTGAAGCTGTGCTAGCAGCTGTATGTATAGTTTTAGTAGCAGAAGCAGCAGCACCAGCGGCGGCAATAGGAAATTCACAGTACTTTTGGTGGATATTAATAGCGATAGGATTCTTCTTACCTTATGGATTAGTTACAGCTGAACTAGGTACTACATATGAAAGTGAAGGCGGCATGTTTGACTGGACTAATAGAGCATTTGGAGATAAATGGGGCTCAAGGGTAGCTTGGTTTTATTGGATAAACTATCCTTTGTGGATGGGATCACTTGCAGTGCTTTTTACTGGCGTAATAGAACAATTAACAGGAAAAGAAATATCTGTATTCATATCACTTCCATTACAACTAATATTTATATGGTTTGTAGTTTTTGTATGTAGCTCACCAGTTAGTGATAATAAACTACTACTTAACATTTCAGCTGTATTTAAAGTAGTTATAATGGTTTCTCTAGGACTTATAGGAATTTATGTAGCATTAACAAAAGGCGCTTCTAATAATTTTGCACCAGAATCTTTCCTTCCAAGCTTTGATCCTAAAGGATTATCTGTATTATCAGTAATAATATTTAACTTCATGGGATTTGAGGTTGTATCTTCTTTTGCATCACAAATGGAAAACCCTAAAAAACAAATACCTAAAGCCATAATTATTGGTGGTATATTAATTACTGTTTTCTATCTTTTAGCTTCATTTGGTATGAGCGTTGCTGTACCTATAAGTGAACTTAGTACAGATGGGGGTCTTATAGATAGTTTCAATCTACTTTTAGGACCTAGTGGAAAATGGTTTGTAGTTATAATTGGCTTAATGTTTATGTTCACATTAGCAGGAAACTTAATATCTTGGGCTAGTGGAGTTAACTTTACTGCTAAATATGCAGCAGATAACAATGCTCTTCCTAAAATATTTTCTACAGTTAATGAAAAAGGTATGCCAAAGGGCGTTAATATAGTAAATGGGATAATAGCAACAATACTTGTTGTTTCAGCTCCTTTAATACCTAGTCCTGATATATTTTGGGCGTTCTTTGGATTAAATGTAGTAGCTTTATTATTATCATATTTGATGTTATTCCCAACATTTTTAAGATTAAGAAAGATAGATCCAGATGCTAAAAGACCATTTAAGATAAGTGGAGGAAACTTCAAGATTAAAGTTATAGGGATTGTACCATTAATATTTTTAGTTGTTTCTGTAATATTTAGTGTTATACCTTTAGAGAACACTAAAGAAGAATTAGCAGCTAAAATCCCAGTTTTAGTAGGTACAATTATAACTATATTGATAGGAGAATATTTTGCGCACAAATGCACAAAGAAAAATAGATAAAAAAATAGAGGTTGATTATGATGTACATAATCAATCTCTATTTTTCTTTTATTTTAATTTTCTTCTTCAAATTGAGATTGATCTGCTCCGCAAACAGGACAAACCCAAGCTTCTGGTAAATCATTAAATGATGTTCCAGGTGCTACTCCGTTATCTGGATCACCTTTAGCTGGTTCATAGATATAACCACATAATTCACAAATATAGTTTTTCATAAAAACACCTCCATAAATTTTATAAACTTATTATAATACTAATTTTTATAAAATATATAGATTAAATAGATAGTTATTAGTTTTTTAAATAAGTTCAAAAATTAATCTATTTTTTGTAATATTAGTTACATAAAATAATAGTTAATTAGTTTAAAATAAAGATAGATAAGAGGTGATTTGGGTTTGAGTAATGATTGTAAAAACTGTTTTGATTCTTGTAGGGGTAAATATTGTGCAAGTAAGGTTCCTATATTTCAAAATTTAGATTGTAATGAACTTAAAGAGATCGTAAGTAAAATAAACCATAAAGTATTTAAAAAAGGTGATGTTATCTTTGATGAAGGAAGTTTAGGAAATAGTATGTTCTTTGTAAACCAGGGGAAGGTTAAGTTATATAAGTATACGAAAGAGGGAAAGGAACAAATATTAAATATATTATCAGAAGGGGATTTTTTTGGTGAATTAAATCTGCTTTCAAGTTCTAAACATAATTTTAACGTTAAAGCTTTAAAAGATGCTAAGATTTGTGTTTTAAGTAATGAGGATATGAAAAAGATAATATTTGATAATCCTATTATCGGGATAAAACTTTTAGAAAATATTAGTGACAGGCTATCTAATATGGGAAATTTAGCTCAAAGCTTAGCAACTAATGACGCGGATTCAAGAGTTGCATATTTGTTATATGATTTAGCTAATAAGTACGGAACTAAGAAAAATGATAGTATTTTAGTTGAGATACCTATATCTAGAGAAGATATGGCAAATTGCGTTGGTGTTACAAGGGAAACATTAAGTAGAAAGCTTAGAAAATTCGAAGAAGAGGGATTAATAGAACTATTAAGAGTAAAAGAGATACTAATAAAAAATATAGAGGAAATAAAAGAACTTATTTAATATAGATACAAAAAGGCTGTTGCATTTTTAAATATGCAACAGCTTTTTATATTTAAAATTAAATTTCAAAATTTGATTTGAATCATATTAGTAAAAAGAAAAAAACTATATTATTTAAACATATCAAAGGGAAAACATTTAGGAGGAATTTATATGGAAAATATTAAAATAGATGAATTAACAAATATTCTTAGAAAATTAAACTCAGGAAATATAACAGAAGATTTAAGAAACGAAGCTATGGAAATAGTTAAAGATATAGACCCTGTAGAATTATCTATAGCAGAGCAAAATTTAATAGATGAAGGGATGAATCCTAGTGATTTAAGACACTTATGTGATATTCATATGGAGGTTTTAAAAGGAGAATTAGAAAAGATAAAGACTTCTTTAAAAGAAGGACACGTAGTTCATACTATGATTGAAGAACATGATAGAATATTAGAATTTTTAAAGGAATTAGATATTTTAAACAGCGAAATTCAAAAATTAGATAAAAATGATTTCGATAGAAAATATGTAGATAAAGTAGAATCTTTAGCAGACTCAATTTTAGATGCAGAAAACCATCATCAAAGAGAAGAAAGAGTATTATTTAAAGAACTTGAAAAAAGGGGTATTACAGGACCAACTAGGATAATGAAGATGGAACACGAAGATTTAAGAGCTAAAAAAAGAGCTTTAAAAGAGCTTTGTAACTGTTTTGATTATATTTCTTTTAGTGACTTTAAAGAAAGATTAGATGATATTTCAAAATACCTTGTATTTAACTTAAGGGATCATATTTTTAAAGAAAACACTATCCTTTACCCGTCAGCAATTGAAAGTATAAAAGAAGAGGATGTTTGGGATAAGATGAAGGTGAAATGCGATGAAATAGGTTATTGCAGTTTTACTTTTAAGAAAATTTAAAACTGTAACACTGGTTACAGAATAAAAGGCTAGAAATATTTATACTAGTATTTGTTAAGAGAAAAAACTAATTACTAGGACTAAATATAGAATATAAATAGATTAATATACATTAGGAGGAATTAAATATGTCAATGTTTTGTTTTCAATGTCAAGAAACAGCAGGATGCAAAGGATGTACAGTAAGAGGTGTTTGTGGTAAGACAGAGGATGTCGCTAAAATACAAGACCTTTTAGTATATGTAACTAAAGGACTAGCTACGGTAGCAGGTGAAGGAAGAAAAGTAGAAGTTGTTAGTAAAAAAGTAGACAAGTTCATTACTGAGAACTTATTTATAACAATAACAAATGCTAACTTTGACTTTAAAGCTATAAAAGAAAGAGTTTTAGAAACAATAGCATTAAGAGATGAACTTAAAAAAGAAGTTGAAGCTAAAGGTGGAAACGCTATAGGTAAAAACTTTATGGAGTGTGCTACATTTGAAGCTGCATCAGAAGAGGAAATGATGGAGAAAGCATCAAAAGTAGGTGTTCTTTCAACTGATAATGAAGATGTAAGAAGTTTAAGAGAACTTATTATATATGGATTAAAAGGTATGTCAGCATATATGAAACATGCTATGAACTTAGGATATGATGATGATAAGATTCATGCATTTATGGCAGAAGCTTTAGTTAAAGTTATGGATGATTCACTATCAGCAGATGAATTAACAGCATTAGCTTTAGAAGCTGGTAAATACGGGGTAGATGGAATGGCGTTACTTGATGCTGCAAACACAGGTACTTACGGACACCCAGAAATAACAAAAGTTGATATCGGAGTTAGAAAAAATCCAGGTATCTTAATTTCAGGACATGACTTAAAAGATTTAGAGATGCTATTAGAGCAAACAGAAGGAACTGGAGTAGACGTATATACTCACGGGGAAATGCTTGCAGGACAATATTATCCAGAATTTAAAAAGTATGATCACTTTGCAGGTAACTACGGAAATGCTTGGTGGTTACAAAATAAAGAGTTTGCTTCATTTAACGGACCAATCCTTATGACAACTAACTGTATAACACCAGTTCAAGATTCATATAGAGGAAGAATATTTACAACAGGTGCTGTAGGATATGAAGGATGTGCACACATAGATGCAGATGCTAACGGGCACAAAGACTTTAGCGAAATTATAGAATTAGCTAAAAAATGTGAAGCACCAACAGAAATAGAAAAGGGTGAAATAGTTGGAGGATTCGCACACAACCAAGTTTTAGCTTTAGCTGATAAAGTTGTAGATGCAGTTAAAACAGGTGCTATAAAGAGATTCTTTGTTATGGCAGGATGTGACGGAAGAGCAAAATCAAGAAACTACTACACTGAGTTTGCAGAAAAATTACCTAAAGATACAGTAATATTAACTGCAGGATGTGCTAAGTATAAATATAACAAATTAGATTTAGGAGATATCGGTGGAATTCCAAGAGTTTTAGATGCAGGTCAATGTAATGATTCATACTCATTAGTTGTGATAGCTTTAAAACTTCAAGAATTATTTGGTTTAGATGATGTAAATGAATTACCAATATCATATAATATAGCTTGGTATGAGCAAAAAGCTGTAATAGTATTATTATCATTATTACACTTAGGTGTTAAGAACATCCACTTAGGACCAACATTACCAGCATTTCTTTCACCAAATGTAGCTAAAGTTTTAGTTGAAAACTTTGGAATAGGTGGAATAACTAATGTAGAAGATGACATGAAAATGTTCATGGGAGAATAATTTTAAAAGTCCAAAATAAACCTTTATAGATAGAGATAAACCCCTTTTTAGGGGTTTATTTTTTTTGAATAATAAAGAATAATTAATAACTCTATTAACTTTGTAATAATTTAGAATAAGGAACATCTTAAATAATAAAAAATATTATATAATTAAATTATAATATTTAAGGGAGATGTTAATATGGGATTTTTAGATAGCGTTAAGGATATGGCAGATAGTGCAACTAAAGGTGCTAACACCATTGCAAAAGTTGCAAGTTTAAAGATGGAAAATAAAAAAAAGGTGATGGCATTAGAAAAAGAAAGAGATAGTTCTGAATCTAACATACAAAACACTACCGAGATTTTAGGAAAAATGTTTGTAGCGGAATCTTTAGATAATGTTTCTATGGATGCAGCTAAAGTTTCAGATCTTTTAGATTCTATAAAAGAAAATAGGATGAAAATTTCAGCTATTGATATTCAAATAGAAGAGGCTAAAAGAGAACTAGAAGAAAGTTTAGAGAAAATAGAAAAAGAAACTAGCAATTAACAGAATATTAATTGAAAATTATATATTAAATACGTATAATAAGTTTGTAATTAATAAAAATATATAGGTTATGGAGTTAACCTTTAATCGCTTTAAGCTAATGACTCCTACAACAATTGGATTGGTGTAGGGCATTAGCTTTTTTATTTTTAAAATATGGCGATAATATATAGATGAGGTGATTTTTTGCAGAAATTTAGTTTAATACTATTAGTTGGAGTAGGAGGATTTATAGGGGCATCTCTTAGATATTTAATATCTATAAATGCAGCTAGAATCTTTGGGGCAGAGTTTCCGTACGGAACTTTAATTGCAAATATTTTAGGTGCAATTGTTATAGGATTTGTTATGAGGTTAAGTTTAGATACTACTCTTATATCAGGGAATACAAAACTATTTTTAACTACTGGAATGATGGGAGGACTTACTACTTTTTCAACTTTTTCTTATGAGACCGTATCTATGATTAGTGAAGGAAATTTATCTTTTGGATTTTTAAACCTAGGTTTAAATGTAATACTTAGTTTCTTAGGTGTAGTTTTAGGGATGGCTATTGCAAAATTATTAGTTTAGGAGGAGAGCTTTATGGAAAATAATTATAAGGGAAAATTAATAAAGATTTTTATAGAAGGAAATGATAAGTATAATAACAAACCTTTATACGAAGGAATTATAAATAAACTTAAGGATTTAGGGGTTTCTGGTGCTACAATAATCAGAGGAATTGAAGGGTTTGGAGAAGATAAAAAAGTACACACAGACCTTTTAGAAGTTCTTTCAAGAAAATTACCTATCCTTATAGAAGTTGCAGCTAAAGAAGAAAATGTAGATTTAATTATAAGTTCAATTTCACCTATGATTAAATCAGGTAAAATAGTAGTTGTTAATGATGTAGATATATTAAGTTTTGAATAAGGTAGATAATCAAATAAAAAGGAATCTAGGTTTATTAATAAGATTAAGTTAGAAAAGAAGAGTATGGTATTAAAAAATATCATGCTCTTTTTTATTAATATGTATTTCTATTAAATGAATTTATTTAATAAACAGTAAAACTATTGTAAAAAAATACTAAATAAAGTAAAATTAAGAAGTAAAAAAGTTTAAGGGGGATTAAGATGTTTTGTAGAGATTGTGGGGAAAATTTAAAAGAGGGATCAAAGTTTTGTATTAAATGTGGGTGTGTAGTAGATGAGGGTGCAGAAATTGCAGCTACACAAAGAGTAGAAAGAGAATATAAATCTAATGATGATTCAACAAATGGAGATGTTAATTCTAAGTTTGAGGAGTATGCAAAATCTACTTTGAATGAAGTTAAGAGTGGTAATGCATTTGGAGAAATTAAAACGGTTATTTTTGAGATATTTAAAAATCCTATAAGAGGATCAGTTAAAATGTTTGATGAAGTTAGTGAAGGCACAGTAAAGGTAATGTGCTTAATAATTGGGTTAATGCCTATATTAAGCAATATATTAAATCCACCAAGAGAATTTTTAATGTTTGGTGGCACTGGAGATATAGATTTTACACAACTACTATTAAGGATAGTTGGAGGTTTTGTAGCTATAGGAATAGCATATGGAATACTAACAGTTTTGGTAGATAAGGATAAGAAGAAGGAAATTGGTGAATTTGGTGTAATAAAAATATATGCTGTATCTGTGATGCCAGCTATACTTTTTGCTTTAATATCTTTAGTTATAAGTTTTATTTTAGGGTTACTAGTTGGGTCACTATCTGGAATTGGGTTTTTCTCAGCAATATTACTTATAGTAGGTAAGGTTAATATCTTTGGAAGTATTTTATTTGGAGCTTCAGTTTATTCAATTTTAGAAAATAAGAGATTATCAAATAAGTCTTGGATTGGAATATTGGTTTTAATAGTATGCATATTTGCTAGTTAAGTATTTGTTTTAAGCATGTAAGGTTATCTTACATGCTTTTTTTTAATAACGTAGCTAAGCCACTTTTTTATTTTATAAGAATTATTTTATTTTAATATGAAAATTTTACAGTTATTTGAGAATAATAAAAGTAATGAAATAAAATATTAAGGGGTGAGTCATATGGTTAATAAAAAAATCGAAGTTTATATTGGTGAAAATAACGAAATATTTAAAGGGTTTTATTCGCCTAGCGATTACAATATATCAAATGAATTAGAAGAATATCTTATGGACAGAGTAAGTTTTACAAAGAGAAATGATGATATAGATATAGAGATTAAATTTAATTATAGTTCTGATAAAGAAGTCTTAAAAAGAGCTATAAAAAATACCTTTAATAAAAAGATAGAGGAAGAAAATCATATAATTAAAAAGAATAATATAATTTGTCTAGCTGCTTTTATTTTAGGGATTATAATAGGGGCTTTAGTTTATATTTTTTCTAATATAAATATCTCTATATCTCAACTATTATCTATAGTTTGCTGGGTTTTTATTTGGTATGGTGTAGAAACTTATTTTTTTGAAAATAGAGAATTAAAAGTCAATGTTAAAAGGTATAAGCAAATTTTAAACTCTAATATATATTAATAAAATCTTAATTATACGTACAAAAAAATAAAAAATATAAATTTAATTCGTAAAATAGCTTGATTTTTACTAAAATATAGATTAAAATTTCAATGTAGTAAAAAAATGACGATTAAAATCGAACATTTAACTACCTGTATAAGCTTCGAATAGGGAGAGGCGTTTCTACAGAGCTACCGTAAAAAGCTCTTGCTATAGGTTTAATAATTTCTTTTTAAGGAGATAGGGTTTATGGGTTATGAAGTAATTATTGTTGGAGCAGGTCCAGCGGGAATTTTTACAGCGTTAGAGGCTATTAAAAGAGAGCCTAATAAGAAAATATTATTAGTAGAAGCAGGTAGAAGAATAGACAAGAGAAGTTGTCCTAAGGAAAAAACAAATAAGTGTGTTTCATGCAAGCCTTACTGCCACATAACAACTGGTTTTTCAGGTGCAGGAGCATTTTCAGACGGTAAATTATCATTAAACTACGAAGTAGGAGGAGATTTACCAGAACTTATAGGTGGTAACTTAGTACAAGAATACATAGATTACGCAGATAAGATATATCTAGAGTTTGGTGCTGATGAAAAAGTTGAAGGGGTTGAAAATCCTGAAGCTGTTAAAGAAATCAGAAGAAAAGCTATTGAGGGAAACCTTAAATTAGTAGATTGTCCTATAAGACATTTAGGAACTGAGAAAGCACAAGAAATATATCTTAAACTTCAAAATCATTTATTAGATTTAGGGGTAGAAATAAGATTTGATACTTTAGCAAAAGATTTAATTATAGAAAACAACAAAATAACTGGGGTTTTACTTACTGATTCAATAACAAAAAGTAAGGACGAAACGGTTAAAGGGAATTGTGTAGTTGTAGCTACAGGAAGAAAGGGTGCTGACTGGTTAAAAGATATGTGTTTAGAGCATAATATTGACCACAAAGCTGGAACAGTAGATATCGGAGTAAGAGTAGAACTTAGAAACGAAGTTATGGAAAAGGTAAACGAAGTTTTATATGAATCAAAACTTATTGGATATCCAGGACCTTTTAAAGATAAGGTTAGGACGTTTTGCCAAAACCCTGGAGGGTTTGTATCTCAAGAGAATTATGATAACAACATGGCAATAGTTAATGGTCATTCTTACAAAGACAAAAAATCAAACAATACAAACCTTGCTATATTAAGTTCACATAACTTTGAAGAGCCGTTTAACAAACCTATAGAGTATGGGCAAAAGGTTGCAGAACTAGTTAATATGCTAGGAAACGGAAGTATAATAGTTCAAAGATACGGGGATATATTAGCAGGTAAAAGAACTTGGCAAAAAGAATTAGATAGATCTAATGTAAAGCATACTTTACCAGATGCTGTTGCAGGAGATTTAACTTCAGCAATGCCATATAGAACGATGACAAACATTATTAACTTTATAGAATCTTTAGACGTGGTAGTCCCTGGATTTGCAAGTGAAGAAACACTTCTTTATGGTCCAGAAATAAAATTCTATAGTAATAAAGTTGTTATAGATGAGAATTTTGAAACAAACGTAAGCGGGTTATACTGTCTTGGAGATTCTAGCGGATGGACTAGAGGTCTTATGATGGCATCAGCTATGGGTGTAATGATGGGTGAGAAATTAACAAAATAAATAGCATAATCTTTCCAAAAAAGGCTAACAAATTTTTAAAAAATTTGTTAGCCTTTTTTCTAATTTTTTTAGACTTAATTTATTAATGGAACTTTTACAAAATCTATAAATATGATATCATTAAACTCAAACGCTATATATTGTAAAGTGTTTTAACTACTAGTTTTGGAGGGGAAATTATGCAATTATTAAGTTATTTGATTCCAGGTATAATACTAGGTTTAATTAATTACTTTTTACTTGGAAAGAAAAAAGGAGTACTTCCTTTAATAACTAGCTTACTAAGCTTTGTATTTTTATTTAATATAGTAATACTTAGTATAGCTAAATTCTTAATGAATAAGCCAAATATTCTTAAAGCTACGACATACACTTTTGGATTTCTAATTAAATATGTATTGTTTGCGCTTATATTCGGAATAATCTATATCCTTTTAAAAGGAACGATAGATTCTAAAATTAAATTTGTAGAAGCTAAAAAAGCTTCAACCAAAAAGAGTAAAATACTAAAAGTATTATCAGTGATATTTGTTACTATCGGGGGAGTTTTTGTATTTTTCTCAGATTGGTTTATAGATTATTTTGGTAATATCACACCTGAGCAATTTTTATTTAATTTAAAATCACCTATTAAAGGTACTAGTGATGGGATGGTTACAGAAATAATAACTACACCTGTTTTTGCTATAGTATCTACAGTAGTAGTATTTATAATTTTAGTTAACTTTAGTTATGATATATATTTAATAATTAAAGATTCTAAAAAGAAGATAGTAAGTAAGGTGTGGTATGATAGAGTAATTTTTATTATATCAATACTAGCACTTATAGGTGGAGTTACTTACGGATCAAATAAATTAAGACTACCTGAAATTGCGAAAGCATTTTTCTCGGATTCAACTTATATAAAAGATAATTATGTTGATCCTAGAAATGTAAAAATGTCTTTCCCAGCTAAGAAAAGAAATTTAATTCATATATATTTAGAATCAGTTGAAAACTCATATTTTTCAAAGGATTTAGGAGGATATATGAAAGTTAACTTAATGCCTGAGCTTTCTGAGCTTTCAAAAGAGGGTATAAGTTTTTCAGATAATGATAAATTCGGTGGACCAAATCAAACTTACGGTTCAAGTTGGTCTGTTGCATCAATGATAAATATGGGAGTTGGTATCCCTTTAAAAATACCTATGGACGGAAACTCATACGGTAAAACAGGTACTTTTTTACCTGGCGCTATCGCTATAGGAGATATATTAGAAGCTCAAGGCTACGAGCAAACTATAATGTTTGGAGCTGATGCGGATTTTGGAGGTTTAACAACATACTTTAAAACTCACGGAGATTTTAATATATTTGATTTAAACTATGCAAGAGAAAAAGGATTAATCCCTAAAGATTATAAAGTTTGGTGGGGCTTTGAAGATGATAAGCTTTATAAGTTTGCAAAAGATGAGATAACTCGTTTATCAAAAACAGGCAAACCATTTAACTTCACTATGGAAACTGCAGATACGCATTTCCCAGATGGATATCTTTCAAAGAAAGCAAAAACACCTCACAAAGAGCAATACGCAAATGTTATTTCATATTCTACTAAAGAGGCAGTAGATTTTATAAAATGGATTCAAAAACAACCATTTTATAAAGATACAACTATAGTTGTTACTGGAGATCACTTAAGTATGGATAAAAAGTTCTTTAAAGGATGGGATAAAGATTATAGAAGATCTGTATTTAACCTTATACTAAATCCAGCTGTAGATACTTCAAAAACAAAAACTAAAAATAGAGAATATGCACCATTAGACTTTTACCCAACAATACTAGCTAGTATGGGAATAGAAGTAGAGGGAGATAGATTAGGTCTTGGAACTAACCTTTTCTCAGATAAAGAGACTTTAATAGAGAGAGATAGTATTTATGGATTCGAGGGAGGTCTTTCAGATAACAGTAATTTCTTTACGCACGAATTTATTGATGAAGACAAGACTAGTGATTTTAAAAATACTTTAGTAACTCAAAGAAAAAAATAATATAACAAAAAAATAGGATTACTTTTAATAGAAGTAATCCTATTTTTTTTGTTATATTAATGAACCAAATCTCTTTTAAAGACAATTACTTATTGAAGGGGGAATGAGTTTGGGTGAGTAATTTAGAGATAGAAAAGCTTATAGATGAGTATGGGAGGATAATCTTTAGGTTTTGCTTAAAGATAACTAAAAGTAAGGTAGAAGCGGAAGATATATACCAGCAAACCTTTTTAAAAGCATTAGAACTTAAAGAAAAAATAAGTTTTGATAATAATCCTAAGAGTTATTTGATTTCTACAGCAATCAATATTTATAAAAATGAAAAAAGAAAGATTTTTAGAAGAAAAAGAATAACAAACGAGATAGAAATAGATAAAGAAAATTTAGAAATAAAAGATAGATCTGAATCTATTGAAGATGCTTTAATTAAAAAAGATACATTAAAAGAGGTAAATAAAATAATAAGTTCTTTAAATAGTAAAATTAAAATTCCTCTAGTTATGTATTACACATTAGAAATGTCTATAGAAGAGATTTCAGAAACTCTAAAAGTTCCAAAAGGAACAGTAAAGAGTAGGTTATTTAAGGGTAGGGATAAAATAAGAAAAGAACTTAAAGGAGGTTTGTTATGAAGGAAGATAAGTTAGAAGATATATTAAGCTTAGCATTAAGTTCAAATGAAGAGCCAAGTATTAATTTAAATAAAGATTTAAAAGAAAAATTAAAAGAAACTAAAAAGGTTAAGGTTTGGTGGATTCCCATTTTAGGAAACATAATTTCAGTTTTATCTATGCTTTTATTTATGAATCTCTTTAAAGATAGATTTTTATCTTATTTTAGTATAGTTTCTGTAATTTTTACAGCATTACTAAATATAGCTTTACTGATTTATATTTTCTTTAATAGGGAACTTAGAGAGAGGATGGTAATAGAAATATGAATGAAGGAAATTTAGCTTGGATTATCAGTATAGTACCTATATGTATTCTTATAGTTCATGTTTTTATAGGAATGATAGTATATAGGGATGCAAAAAATATAGGGGCTAATCCTGTTTTGTGGACTATAATTGCAGTTGTTTTGCCGAATTTTATAGGGATTATCATTTACTTAGTTTTCGGAAGAAGAAAGAGAAGTGTAATATGCACAAGTTGTAATCAAATTGTGGATGGAACAGTTAAATATTGTGGTAATTGTGGACAAAACTTAGAGTTTTATAGAGAAATCAAAAAAAAACCTATAAAAAATTTATTGATAGGTGGTTTAGTAGCTTTTATAATCGCAATAGTTCTTATAGTAGTAGGAGGGGTAGTCTTTTATAATAACCCTCAAAAATTAGTCATAGAGGAAACTAATACTTCAATTCAAAGTGAAGGTGAAGATACCTTAAAAGGATTTAAAGAAGAAGAGGATGAAAATTCCTATAAGGTAGAAGGGGAATTTGGAAATACTACTTTATATTTTGATAAAAAAACAAATAAAAAATTAGAAGTTAAATCTAAAATAAAAGACGGGTTTGGAATTTTAAAGGTTAATTATAAAAATGGAACTACTGAGAATATAACTTTAGATAAAAACACTAAAATCATTATAAATAAAGGTAATGAAAAAATAAAAAATATGGAGATAGAATTAAAAAATGCTAAAGATTTCAATATAGGAGTTTACCTAAAATAGATTGATTTATATATAGATATATATTAAAATAGAAATCGTAAAAAATAATAAGATTGACAGTTCGGAAGCCTCCTGTCGTTAAATAAAACTACGGCATTATAATTATTTTAGAATTATTATGCGTAGGATTAGTATTTTAATCCTACCTTTTTTCTTGATGCTTTAAAGAGATTTTGCATCAATTTAAAAGGCGGTAGAGTTAACAAATCAGCTTTGTTTACTTTATCGCCTTTATTTATATTTAATATAAATGCGTACAAAAAAGCGAGGCGAAGAAACTTTCAATCCTTAAAAAGCAAGGAGAGAATTATTATGAAAAACCAAACTAGAAGAATAGTTTATTCTGCATTAATTGCAGCAATTTATGCGGCATTAACTTTAGTTTTAGCGCCTATAAGTTTTGGACCTATACAATTTAGAATATCAGAGGTTATGGTTTTATTAGCCTACTTTGATCCATTTTATATAATAGGTTTAACCCTTGGATGTTTTATCTCAAATATCTTAGGAAGTGGACTTATAGATGCGATTTTTGGAACTTTAGCTACTTTTATAAGTGTAGTTTTAGTTTATTATACAAGCAAACTGAAAATTAAAGAGCCAGTTAGAATGTTTTTAGCATCACTTTGGCCAGTTATTATAAATGGACTTATAATAGGCTGGATGATATCACATTTCTTTACAGAAGGAAAAGAATCTATGTGGATACTAGGAGGACAAGTTGCCTTAGGGGAATTTGGGGTAGTATCTATAATCGGTGTATTTGTTATGTATAAAATGAGAGATAGCATAAGAAAATTAATAAAATAAATTTAAAAGCTATAATAGTTGAAAATACTATTATAGCTTTTTATTTTAATCTAATTTAATATGACAATACCCGTTTGGATTCTTTTTTAAATATTTTTGATGATAAGTTTCAGCTTTATAGTAATTTTCTAAAGGTTTAACTTCTGTCACGATTTTCTTTTCGTATTTTTCTCCTTCTTTTAATATAACTTTTTCTATTATTTTTAAATCATTTGGATCTTCGTAATAAATACCAGTTCTATACTGACTTCCTACATCGTTTCCTTGTTTGTTTAAAGAAGTTGGATTTATAATACTAAAAAATTTTTGAAGAAGTTTTTCTAGTGATAATATATTTTCATCATAAGTAACCTTGCAAGCTTCTGCAAAGTAAGTATTTCCATTACAAATTTCTTCGTAGCTTGGATTTTTTGTTCTTCCGTTTACGTAGGCAACTTCTGTTTCTTTAACTCCATCTATTCTAGACATAAATTCTTCTACTCCCCAAAAGCAACCTCCAGCTAAAATTATAGACTTCATAATTAGTACCTCCTTTAAAATTTCGTTTTATTTAATTATAAGATTAAAATAAAAAATTTCAATAAGGACCAAAAGTCGATTTTTGATACAGTTTTTTAAAAAAATTTAGTGAAAAAATTAAACAATATTGTCGTATCTATTGTAGTTAAAAGAATCTTATGTTAATATTTAGAAAAAATATAAAAAGGTGGAAAAGGTATGGGGTTATCTAAAAAATTAAAATGTAAGATAGGGATTGGTCTCCTGGCAATTTTTTCTTTAGGAGAAGTTTTAGGAGCGACTAAGGTATTTGCAAATGATAGTAAATTAAAAAATTTAGGAACTTTAGAGCATTATAATGCGATAGTGTTTGGAGATCATAGAGCTCACACTGCAGATGTTGAAGGGGCATTAGCAGTAGGAGGAAACTTAACAGCACCTGCAACCTCTGGGAAAGGTTATTCCATTGCAGCTGCAGGAACTCACGCAAACAACCTTATAGGGAGTGACTATATAGAAAACGGAATGCCATCATTTCTTTTAGGGGGAGAATTATCTAAGGTAGATGGCGGAGGACTACTTACTATAGAAGCAGATACAGTAGTTCATAAAGAAGGGGCAGATAAGCAAAATCTAGTAGAAGGAAATGCTTATAGAAAAGCAGTTATTAAATCAGAAACTGAAATAAAGGAAAAATTTAAAGAGTTTAAAGATAAGGTTGATTTTCTTTCAACTAATTTAAAGACTTTAGAAAAAGGTGAAGAATTAAAGGTAGATAGTACTTATTTAGGTGATTATTTAGGAGTAGCAAAGGAAAAAAACATTGAAGGAATGCTTTTATCAAAAATAGAAGGTGAGAAAGCAGAGTTTGGGGAGATAGGACTTCACGAGGAAGTTTTAAATTCAAAGTATTGGATAATTTATTCTGATGCAAAAGAAGTTAATTTTAAATCTGGAGGAATGTTATATAAAAAAGCTATGATAGACACAGGAAAGCCAGATAATGATTTCCTTCATAAAGTTGCGCCTAAGATTCTTTACGTATTTCCAAACGCAACTAAAGTTAATTTAGCTGGTAATGGAATAGTTGGAAGCATATTAGCGCCAAATGCATTAACAGAAACTAAAGGTGGTTCTGTTAATGGACAACTTATAACTAATGAGTTTAATCAAGATGGAGGTTTTGAGTGCCATAACTTTTTCTTTAATTTTGGAGATTTAATAGGGGAGTTTAAAAAAGCTTCTGTAGAATTTAAAAAAGTAGATAGCGAGGATAATAATATACCTTTAGAAGGGGCAGAATTTGAGCTTTATAAAAAGGTAAATAGCGAATATGTAAAGTTAGATGGAATTTATACTTCGGATTCAAAGGGGAAGATAGTAATAAATAATTTAGATGCTGGAGACTATAGATTAACAGAAATAAAATCTCCAAATGGATATATTAACGAAAATAAGAACATCGATTTCACTATTTTAACATCTGAGACAGGAACTAATATAATAAATAAAGGAAATATTGAAAACAAAAAAGAGGTAATAGTACCAGAGGAGAAGTATGGTGCTTTAAAAATTATAAAAAAAGGTGAAGGAAATTCTCTTTTAAAGGGAGCGAAATTCAAATTAGTAGATTCAAAAAATAATGAATATGGACCTTTTGAATCTGATGAAAAAGGTGAAATAATCTTTAATGATTTAGCTGTAGGAAATTATAAATTAATAGAGGTTTTAGCACCTATAGGTTATGAAAAGTTAAAAGATCCTATAGATATAACTATTAATGAAGGTGACTTAGAAAAAGTAATAACAAGAGAAATATCAAATAAAGAAAAGTTATTTAATGCTCAGTTTAAAAAGATAGATGTTGAGAGTAATGCGCTTGAAGGTGCGGAATTTGAACTTTATAAAAAGATAGATAATGAATATATAAAAATGGACGGAGTCTATTCTTCAGACTCAGAAGGTTTAGTTAAAATAAATAACTTAAAAGCAAGTGATTATAAATTAGTAGAAGTTAAAGCCCCTGAAGGATATAAAGTTTTAGATAAAGAAATTTTATTTACAATAAGTCCTGATGAAGATAATAAGGAAGTTATCTTTAAGGGTGATATATTAAATACTAAAAAAGATATAGTAGTACCTGAAGAAAAGTATGGTGCTTTAGAGATTATAAAGTATGAAAAAGATACTGAAAAAGTATTAAAAGGTGCGGAGTTTAAGTTAACTGGAGAAAACTTTGAAGAAGTTAAGACTACAGGAGAAAACGGAAGAATTAAGTTTGAAAACTTAAAGGTTGGGAACTACACTTTAACAGAAACAAAGGCACCAGAAGGCTTTTCTATCTTAGAAAAAGAGATTCAAATAGCAATAGATGAAAATGATTTAGAAAAAGTAAAAACAAAATCTGTATATAACGAAAAAATGATTCCTCCAGCTTTAAAAGGTGATTTAAAAGTATTAAAAGTTGAAGAAGGAACTGAAAAACCTTTAAAAGGAGCGGAATTTTCATTAACAGCACCTAATGGAGAGGTATTTAAAGGGATAAGTAATGATTCAGGTGAAATTGAGTTTAAAAACTTAGAATCAGGCATTTATATATTAACAGAAACAAAAGCACCAGAAGGTTTTATAGGGTTAAAAGATCCAATAAAAATAACTATAGAAGTTCAAAAAGAAGGTCAAGTTAGTATAGAGCAAGTTACAAATAAGAAAAAATTATTTAATGCTGAGTTTTTTAAAGTAGATTCAGAGAATGATAAAAAATTCTTAGAAGGGGCGGAGTTTGAACTTTATAAAAAAGAAGGAAATGAATTTAAAAAACTTGATGGAGTTTATACTTCTGATTCAAATGGTAAGGTAAGTTTTAAAGATTTAGAAGTTGGTGTTTATAAATTTAAAGAAACAAAGGCACCAGATGGATATGAAATTATAAAAAATGAATTTAATTTTGTTATCCAATCTAATCAAAATAATGAAGAAGTTATAAAGTTAGAAGCAGTAAAAAATAAAAAAATCGAAAAGCCTGTAGTACCTGAAGAAAAGTATGGTGCTTTAGAAATTACAAAGTATGAAAAAGATACTGAAAAAGTATTAAAAGGTGCGGAGTTTAAGTTAACTGGAGAAAACTTTGAAGAAGTTAAGACTACAGGAGAAGACGGAAAAATTAAGTTTGAAAACTTAAAGGTTGGAAATTACACTTTAACAGAAACAAAGGCACCAGAAGGCTTTTCTATCTTAGAAAAAGAAATTCAAATAGCAATAGCTGAAAATGACTTAGAAAAAGTTAATAAAATATCTGTTTATAATAAAAAAATAGAAAAACCTGTGGACCCACCAGTAGACCCAATTCCACCAGTTTTAAAAGGCAATTTAGTAATATATAAAGTTGAAGAAGGAACTATAAAACCTTTAAAAGGAGCAGAATTCACTTTAACTTCATCAAAAGGAGAGGTGTTTAAAGGTACTAGTAATTTCTTTGGATTAGTTAATTTTAAAAATCTAGAATCCGGGGTTTATACATTAACAGAAACAAAAGCACCAGAAGGTTTTATAGGGTTAAAAGATCCAATAAAAATAAATATAGATATTCAAAAAGAAGGTCAAGTTATTATAAAACAAGTTACAAATAAGAAAAAATTGTTCAATGTTCAATTTAAGAAAGTTGATAGCGCGGATAATAATATATCTTTAGAAGGGGCTAAATTTGAACTTTATAAAAAGGTATTTAATCAATATATAAAAATGGATGGAGTCTATTCTTCAGATTCAAAAGGGTTAATTAAAATAAATAACTTAAAAGCAAGTGATTACAAATTAGTAGAAGTTAAAGCACCTGAAGGATATAAAGTTTTAGATAAAGAAATTTTATTTACAATAAGTCCTGATGAAGATAATAAGGAAGTTATCTTTAAGGGTGATATATTAAATACTAAAAAAGATATAGTAGTACCTGAAGAAAAGTATGGTGCTTTAGAAATTACAAAGTATGAAAAAGATACTGAAAAAGTATTAAAAGGTGCGGAGTTTAAGTTAACTGGAGAAAACTTTGAAGAAGTTAAGACTACAGGAGAAGACGGAAAAATTAAGTTTGAAAACTTAAAGGTTGGAAATTACACTTTAACAGAAACAAAGGCACCAGGAGGCTTTTCTATCTTAGAAAAAGAGATTCAAATAGCAATAGCTGAAAATGACTTAGAAAAAGTTAAAAAAATATCTGTGTATAATAAAAAAATAGAAAAACCTGTGGAACCGCCGGTAGATCCAAATCCTCCTGTAAAGCCGGAAGATCCAAAACCACCGGTTAAACCAGAGGATCCAAAACCACCAGTAAAGCCAGAGGATCCAAAGCCAGTAACTAAACCAGAAAAACCTGTAATTAAAGACCCAGAAGATAATAAACTACCTCAAACAGGAAAAGAAGGTAAGACAGTTTTATACGGATCAGCGCTACTTGCTTTAGGAGTATTTTTTATAATAAAAGGTAAAAAGAATTAATTTTAAAAGGGAGGCACCAAATTTTGGTGTCTCCCCCTTTTTAATGTTAACCTATTCCACCGTATGCTACACCTAAAACTATTACGCAGATAGTTGTTAGAGTGAATAGGTACTTACTAACTAATATAAATTTATTACTTAAGCTAAATTTAGAGCCTAAGTTTATTTCTTCGAGCGCCTTATCTTCACCTAAAACAAATAAGAATATTATAGCAACTAAAAGTGCTGCTAAAGGTGAAACTATTATAGTCATAAGGTCTGTAAAGTTTGAGAAATTATCCATACTTAAATTTAAAGGTATAGATAGTATAAATGCTGATAATGATAATAAAACTGATGCCTTTCCTCTAGAAAGGTTTGTCTTTTGCATAAGGGCTTCTACGGGCCCTTCAAGCATGTTTATAGATGAGCTTATAGCTGCAAATAATATACTTAGGAAGAATACTACTATAAGCACGCTTCCGCCAGGAATTGATTTAAATATAGTTGGCATTGTTATAAATAATAGTGGAGGCCCTGCTTGAGGGTTTAGTCCAAAAGAAAATACTGCTGGCATTATAACAAATGAAACTAAAAGTGCTGCTAAAGTATCTAAAATAGCTGTGCTAAAAGCTGATTTAGGTATATCAAAGTCATCTCCTATGTAGCTTCCGTAAACGACCATACCACAACCGTTAAGCGATACGGTAAAGAAAGCTTGTCCTAAAGCCATAACCCAAGTTTCAGGCTTTAAAAGGAACGAAAAATCAGGTTTTAACAAGTACTTAACTCCTTCCATAGCATTTGGAAGAGTTAAAGACCTTATTGCAAGTATTATAAAAATCACAAATAAACCAGGCATTATTATTTTATTTATTTTCTCTATTCCTTTTGTAACTCCTAAGAAAACTATTAAAAGTGTAATCATAATTGCTATAAAATTAAAAATTAAAGTGTGTGGAGTTCCTATAAAAGAATCAAAGTATGATGCTGTATCAATCTTATTTATTTCGCCTGTAATACTTAAATTAAAGTATTTTAAAATCCAACCTACAACAACGTTGTAAAACATAAATACACCCATAAGACCTATTGCAGGTATTATTGAGATTAAACCGTGAAGTTTAACATTTTTCTCTTTTAATATTTTAGAAATACCTGTAGATGAACCGCCTTTAAACTTCCTTCCAAAGGAAAATTCAAGCATTAAACCTATAGTTCCAAGTCCAAATACAAATAAAAAGTATGGTATTAAAAACGCTGCACCACCGTACTGACCTAACCTATATGGAAACATCCAGATGTTCCCAAGACCTATTGCTGCGCCTATACACGATAGGACAAATCCTACTTTACTAAATTTTTCTCTTTTCATAATGAAATCCTCCTGTACTACATATCCTACAAAAGCGTATTAATATAAAAATAAAAACCACGTAATTTATAAAACTACGTGGTTTAAGATACAAAAAAGCCACATAGTTTATCTATGTGGCTTTATACTATAAAAAGTCATAAAAAATCAAACCATCATAGATGCATAAACAGTTTTAAAGCTGAATTTGCACCTATGAGATTCACAAATACAAATTCTATCTATAATAGTTATAATAATAATTATTTAATTTTCTATTTGAGATAAAATCTATTAACCTTTCCATAACTTTCTCCAATCTTTAACAAAATACGCTTCTTTTGTAAATTATACTATCACCAAATTATTATAATGTCAAATATTTTATTTGTTTTTTGAAAGTATGTTACAGAATGAGGCGAATATTATTATTATGTAACCTATGATTGATAGGTAATCTGGAATTTCACTAAATAATGCGAAGCCATAAATAGCTGCAATTATAAGCCCGATGTAATCAAACATTGAAATTTCAGAAGCAGGTGCGTTTCTATAAGCTAAAGTTAAAAATACTTGTCCTAGCATAAAGCAAATACCAGCTAAGATCATATAAATAATATTTCTTAAAGTTAAACCTTCAGTGTTAAAAAACATAAAAGGAAGACAAACTATAGTTGCGATTCCTGTGAAAGATAAAATCACTGTAAAAAAGTCCTCTGAAGTCCCTATAACCCTTATCATAGTGTAGGCAAGTCCTGCAGCTAATGCAGCAAAAACTCCCATTAAAGATGGTATTATAGATGAATCAAAATGCGGTTTTATTACAAAAATACTTCCGAAAAAGGCTAAGAGTAAAAAGATTAACTGCCTTCTTGTTATTTTTTCTTTTAAGTATAAAAATGAAAAAATTATAGCAAAAAAGGGACTTAATTTATTTAACATAGTAGCATCAGATAATAATAGATAATCTAAGGAAAAATAAAAGGCGCAGATAGAGACAGTCCCCATTATTCCTCTAATTAAAAGATATTTTCTATTCTCTTTGTGGCCAAAAAATAAGGCTTTTCTCTTTAAAATTATTATAGAAACTATCAAAGTAGCAACTACATTTGTTATAAATGTCTTTTGGTAAGGCGTTACTCCAGACGCTAGCTTACCAAACAGGTTCATTGTTGTGAAAAAGAAAGAGGCTGTAATCATAAAAAATATAGCTTTTCTTTTGTTATTAGTTAAATTTGACAAAATGTAACCTCCTAAAATCAAATACTTATATATTGTATACCAATATATAAGTTATTCAAAATGCGAAAATAATAGATAAAGGGGCAAAAGTAATAAAAAAGAGTAAAAAAAACAAGCAATTTTGACAAATTGCAAGATAAAAAGGAGATAAAATACTAATAATAAATATTGTAAATAGTAGAAAAATATAGAAAATTATATTTTCATGTCACTCTTTATTTTGACATTGACCTTCTTTGATAAAACTAAAATTGGGAAATAAAACGAGGTAGATTAGGAAAAATTTAAATATAAATTATAAAAAATGTAAGCTTATTCTTTTATAAATAGGTAAAGAAATGTAAAATTAAACTTAAAGAGAAAGGTGGAAATTTTAATGTTTAATATAGATGTAACAAAGCTTAAAGATATAGATATCTCTATTTATAAATATATTTTAAAAAATAGAGATAAGGTTGTCTTTATGACTATAAGAGAACTCTCAGAAGAACTTCACGTATCTACTACAACTATACTAAGATTTTGTAAAAAGGCAGGCTTTGAAGGCTTTTCAGAACTTAAGGTTAATTTAAAAAAAGAAGTTAAAACAGAAAGCTATAAAAGTACTCTTGGAGAGATAGATATTTTAGATGAATTTATAAAAAATATACCTCTTGCAAAAAAGGGTATAGAAGAAGCTAAAGAGGCTGTTTTTAATAGCAAACTAGTACTTTTTATAGGGACTGGAAGTTCTGGCGCTATAGCAACTTACGGAGCAAAATATATGGCGCATTTTAATAAGTTTGCATTAAGTATTGATGATCCTTATTACCCTTTTAATTTAGAGGCACTTGAAGGAGCTGTTGCTATAATATTATCTACATCTGGTGAAAATGCTTCTTTAATAGAAGTTTCTGAAAAGCTTAAAGAGATGGGGATAAAAACTATAAGTATAACAAATAAAAAAACAAGTACGATATCAAAACTTACGGACTATACGATTAATTATTATATAAGCCAAGAAGGGTATAATCACCCAGATGATAATTTTTTAGGGTATAGCGATATAACTTCTCAAATGCCAGCTATCTATATTATTGAAAATCTTTCTAAGGAGATAGGAAAGATGAATGAAGAAAAGTTTGGGAAATAAATATTGACTAGAAGTTAAATTTTAATATCTTTCCTAAATAAGGGATTATTTTAAACGATAGTTAAAATATAGAAACACCTTTAACTAAGCCTTTTAAATAAGGGGGAGATTGTTTTGATGATTAATAGGGTAAATAATTCATCAAAAGTAACAAGTGCTATATTTTTTAATGATTTAGAAAATAATAAAAATACAAGTAAAAACAAATCTGCACTTTTTAATGTAGGTAAAATAAGAGCCGTTGAAGCTTTAATAGAGCAAAAAGAGATGCTAAAAAAGTCTTTAAATCAAATAAAAGATTATAAAGAAAAATATACTTTAAAAATCAAAAGTCAGATAAAAGATTTTGAAGGTATTTTAGGTGAGGTAAATACGGCTATAGATTCTTATAAATCAAAAGATATGGATATGGAATATGAGAAGATAGATGTAGATGATTTAGATAAGTCGTTTAAAAAGACATTAAACAGTAAAGATAAGAAAGATAAAGATAAAAGTTTAGATGAATCATTAAAAGAGATAGAAAAGCTAAAAGAAAATCTAGATAAAAATTTTAAGATAAACGATAAAAAGAATAAAGATTACTCAATTGATGTTCTTAAAAATATTAAAGATGGATTAGAGGCTACTTTAAAAAATTTAAGTAGCATATTAAATTCATTTGAGGAAAATACTAACAATGAAATAAAAAACATTCAAAACGAAATCAAAAAAGTAGAAAGTAAAATTTCAGAAGTTAGTAAAACAAAAGAAGGCGGAATAATAAACATTAGAGTTTAAATTCTTATGTTACAAGGTGTTTTTTATGAGTTACAAATAACTAAATATAGTTATTTGTAACTCTATTTTTATATCTATGCAAATTTAAAAAATAGTGTGGTAAAGTCTAAATATAGAATGAGTAAACGGAGGGGAATTTATGAAATATAATCAATTAGATAATTTTAATAAAGACTTTTTATGGGGATCTGCATCAGCTGCATACCAAGTTGAGGGAGCTTCAGAAGTAGACGGTAAGGGTAAATCAGTTTGGGATGTATATACTAAGATACCTGGAACTACTTTTAAAGGAACAACAGGAAATATAGCAGTAGATCATTATAATAGATATAAAGAAGACGTAGCTCTTATGAAAGAAATGGGGCTTAAAGCATATAGATTTTCAATTAGTTGGCCAAGAATTTTTCCAAATGGAAAAGGAGAGATAAATAAAAGTGGCTTAAAGTTTTATAGCGATTTAGTAGATGAATTATTAAAAAGTGATATAGAGCCAGTAGTAACTTTATATCACTGGGATTTACCACAAGCATTAATGGATGAATATGGCGGATGGGAATCTAGAAATATAATAGAAGATTTTAATAATTATTGCGTTACTTTATTTAAAGAGTTTAAGGGAAGAGTAAAGTACTGGGTTACTTTAAATGAGCAAAATATATTTATTAAATTCGGGTATGAGTTTGCTATGCACCCACCAGCAGTTAAAGATTTAAAGAGGATGTATGAAGCTAATCATATAGCAAGTTTAGCAAATGCAAAAGCTATAGTATCTTTTAGGGATATAATAACTGACGGTTTAATTGGACCTAGC
This sequence comes from Clostridium sp. LY3-2, assembly GCF_024705715.1. Taxonomy (NCBI): domain Bacteria; kingdom Bacillati; phylum Bacillota; class Clostridia; order Eubacteriales; family Clostridiaceae; genus Clostridium; species Clostridium sp. LY3-2. The sequence continues at coordinate 38,195 of NZ_JAMDLQ010000048.1, read as the reverse complement.
TTTGCATACAGCCCAGCTTATTATAATACTCCAAACCCAGAAGACGTATTAGCTGCAGAAAATGCAGAGGATTTAAATTCAAGTTGGTGGTTAGATATTTACTGCAAAGGAATGTATCCTAAATTAGCATTTAAATATTTAGAAAAAGAAGGTTTAGCACCGACTATAAAAGACGGGGATATGGATTTATTAAAGCTTGGAAAACCTGACTTTATGGGATTAAACTATTATCAAACAGCAAATTATGAAGAAAACTCTTTAGAAGATGGAGTAGGCTCTGGAACATTTAATACATCAGGTAAAAAAGGAACTACTAAAGATAGCGGGATTCCAGGGGTTTATAAGACTGTTAAAAATAAATACTTAGAAACTACTGATTGGGATTGGACTATAGACCCAGAAGGATTAAGAGTAGCACTTAGAAGAATTACAAGCAGATATAATTTACCTATATTAATAACAGAAAACGGGCTTGGAGCTTTTGATACTTTCGAAAATGGAGAAATACATGATGAGTATAGAATAGAGTATTTAAAGGCACATATAAAAGCTTGCAGGGAAGCTATAACTGATGGAGTAGAACTTTTAGGATACTGCACTTGGTCATTTACTGACCTTTTAAGCTGGCTTAACGGTTACCAAAAAAGATATGGTTTCGTATATGTAGATAGAGATGAAACTGATTCTGGAAGTTTAAATAGATACAAAAAAGATAGCTTCTATTGGTATAAAGAAGTTATTAAAAATAATGGTTCAAATATTAAATAAAAAAATGAAAGCACCGAGATTTCTCTCGGTGCTTTATTTTTATCTTAAATCTTCTGGTAATTTAGAAACTACAATATCTCTTACTATAGTATGAAGATTTGCGATCTCTTCTTTTGATAAGTTTTTAGTATCTATTGGCTTATGGATATAAAAATTAACATCGCTAGATTTGATTTTTCCGCCATTTGCTTCAAGTAATTTGTAAGAACCGTCGATAGTTATAGGCACTATTTTAACTTTAGATTTTAGTGCAAGTTTAAAGCTTCCTGCTTTAAATTCTGCGACAGGTTTACCTTTACTTCTAGTTCCTTCAGGGAATACAACCATAGAATATCCGCTCTTTAGAGTTTGGATACCAGTTACTATTGCTTCTGCTGATTTTCTCATATTACTTCTATCCATAAAAACGCAATTAATATATTTCATCCACATGCTAATTATAGGCCAATTTTCTAGTTCCTTTTTGGCAATAAAGCCACGAGGTTCTGGAATACTTGACATAACTATAGGTATATCAAAGTTACTTTGATGATTTCCAACAAATAAAACTGCTTCATCTTTAGGTATGTTTTCAACGCCTTGTACATTTAATTTTGAACCACTAAACCACATAACCATTTTAGCCCACTTAGAAGTTAGGTTGTAGATGGCATAAGTTCTATCTTTATCTCTTCCTTTTGCTTCGTAATATTTAATTTTTATTAATCCAAAAAGAGATAGTATCAAACTAAAAATAATTCCAAAATAGAACCATATAGTTCTTAACATAAAATCAAATCCTCTCAATAATAGTCTATAGAAAAGTATATTATAAATCTTTAAATATTAAAAGAGGATAGAGAGAAGTAAAAATAGAATTAATAAAGTATAAAATACTTGGGAAAAACAATAAAAAGAAATTTTTTTAGGGAATTTTAAGATATTATAATAAAATTTTAAACAATAATTATTTTAAAATTAAGAGTATATTAAGATTAATCAACTACAATGTATATATGTTATAAAAATTAATAAGGAGCAAAAGTATGGAGAGTATATCTATAGAAAAGGATGCTTTAGATAATAAGATTTATGGATTAACTGACAAAGAAGTAAGAGAAAGAGTTGAAAAAGGTGAGGTTAACAAATTACCTACAGCACCTTCAAAGACTTTTGGACAAATTTTAAGGTCAAACTTTTTTACGATGTTTAATGCGCTTAATCTTGTATTAGCAACAGCAGTTATTTTAGCTGGTTCGCCTAAAAATGCTATATTTGCAGGTGTTATAGTAGTAAACAGCTTAATTGGTGTAGTTCAAGAAGTTAAAGCTAAAAAAATAATAGAAAGTTTATCAGTTATAAGTGAAGCTCATTGCAGAGTAATGAGAGATGGAAAAATCAAAAAGATTGGCGTAGAAGAAATCGTTAAAGACGATGTAGTATATTTAACTACGGGAGATCAAATCTTAGCTGATGGATACTTAGAGTTTGGAAACGAAATAGAAATTGATGAATCTATGCTTACAGGAGAAGCTGATCCGATACATAAAACAAAGGATTCGAAGATGTTATCAGGAAGTTTTGTAGTAGCCGGTGATGGATATATGAAAGTTAAAGAAGTAGGTTCTAATACATATTCTTCAAAACTTGCAGATGAAGCTAGAAAATTTAAGATAGCAAATTCAGAATTACAAAATTCATTAAATAAAATATTAAAAATACTATTATTTTTAATAATACCTATAGGTGCATTACTTGCAACAACTCAACTTTATTTTATAAAAGCAAGTTGGCAAGAAGCAGTTTTAGGAACAGTTTCAGGTATTATAGGAATGGTACCAGAAGGTTTAGTATTACTTACAAGTGCAACATTTATAGTAGCAATAATAAAGCTTTCACAATACGATACGTTAGTTCAAGAGCTTTCAGCTACAGAAGTGCTTGCAAGAGTAGATGTTCTTTGTGTTGATAAAACAGGAACAGTTACAGAAGGAAGATTAAATTTACACGAAACAAAATTAGTTTCAGATAAATTTACTAAAGATGATATAGATAAAGTTTTAGCTAGTATATCTCATAACCTTCCTAGTAAAAACCCTACTCAACAAGCTATATTAGACAAATACAAAGAAGATTCAAATTTAGATATAATAGAAAAAATGCCTTTCTCATCAAAGAGAAAATGGGGAGGTATAATAGTAAAAGGTATGGGAGCTTGGATTTTAGGAGCACCAGAAATTGTACTTGAAAATAGATACGATGAAATAAAAGAAGTAGTAGAAGAAGAGGCTAGAAAAGGAAGAAGAGTTTTAGCTTTAGTAAAATCAAAAATGACTTCATTTAAAGGTGATGCACTTTTAGATACAGAAAAAGCTGCGATAGTAGTAATTGAAGATATAATAAGAGCGGACGCACCTGAAACTTTAAAATTCTTTAGAGAAGAGGGAGTGGATGTAAAAGTTATTTCAGGAGATAACCCTGTAACTGTAGCATCTGTTGCAAAGAGAGCTGGAGTTCATGGCGCTGAAAACTATGTAGATGCAAGAGAACTTCCAAGCGACGTAGAAGAATTAAGAAAAGAAGTTGATAAATACTCAATTTTCGGAAGAGTTACACCTCATCAGAAGAAAGCTTTAGTAAAAGCACTTCAAGCAAATGGTCACACAGTAGCTATGACAGGTGATGGAGTAAACGACGTACTAGCTTTAAAAGAAGCTGATTGCGGAATAGCTATGGCAAACGGATCAGATGCAACTAAAGCAGTAGCTCAATTAGTTTTAATGAAATCTAACTTTAATGCACTTCCTAAAGTAGTTGCAGAAGGAAGACAACAAATAAACAACTTAGAGAGAGTAGCACAATTATTCTTATCTAAAACAACTTACTCAATAATACTTGCAGTAGTATTCTCAGTATTGTTAATGCCATTCCCTATAGAGCCGATTCAATTATCTCTTATAGGAAGTTGCGCTATAGGAATACCAGCTATGTTCTTAGCTTTATTACCAAATAAAAATAGAGTTAAAAAAGGATTCTTAGGAAGAATTCTTACAGCTAGTTTACCAAACGGAATACTTATAGCAACCTTTGTTTCTTTAGGGTTTATAATACCTTACAAACACGGAGTACCGATAGAACAATGCAGAACTTTAGCAGTTCTTATGTTAGCTGGGGTAAGTATGATAATTTTATTTAAAGTTGCATTACCACTTACACCATTTAAAATATTCTTAGTATTTTCTATGATAGGTATAGTAGCTTTAGCATTTGTTATTCCTATAGGACGTGAAATATTTAGTTTAACAACTTTAACTAAAACACAGTGGCTATTATCAGGTGCAGCAATAGCAGCATCAGCACCACTTTTAGCAACTATAGTAAGTATAGTTAGAGTTAAGAAAAACGTAGAACAATAGGATTTTAAATTATATTAAAGCAGTTATAAAACTAAAGATTAGTTTTATAACTGCTTTTGTTTTGTAAAAAAATAGGATAAATTATAGAGAATTATTTGACAGTAGAGTAAATAAGTAATAAAATTTAAAAGGTAAGCTCCCATAGTTTAATGGATAGAACAATCCCCTCCTAAGGGATAGATACAGGTTCGATTCCTGTTGGGAGTGCCACAAACAGAAGGCTTAACTTTATAAAAGTTAAGCCTTTTTGCATATGGAGGAGAAATAATAATGGAAACTAAAGGTTATGGAGAACTAAAGATACTTACAGAAGGTGAAAATAAATTATATTTATTTGAATCAGAAGGATATTGCACAGGGGATTTTGATTCTTTTAAGGAATTTTTAGAAGATAGGGGATATAAAAAATTATCAAAAAAGATTTCAGATATTACAGGAAATGAATTTGTAACTGAAGTTATATCTTCTGAAAGTTCAAAGAGAATGAAAGATTATATGGGAAAAGGTGATTGCGTAAGGGTCACTTCACCTAAAGGGATGACAAGTATTCCTTATAAAGAAAAAGATAATTTTAAGGTTACTGATTATGTTTTTTATCATTTAGATGGGAAAATATATGATGGACCCAATAATTTAGAGTACGATTATAGTGATTTTTCAAAAAGGCTAATTAAAGATAATAAGTTTAACATTTGTATAGAAACTGTTTAAAGAATGGTTATGAATAATTCTAAATTAAAGAGTAAAATTAAATATAAGGATTTAAATTTAATTTAGGTGGTGAACTTATGAAAAACGCAAAAGGTATAATTATCGGGATAATTATAGGTGGAGTTGTATTTAGTGGTATAACTTATATCCTTACTAGAAATCACGATAAAAAACTTTTAATGACAGACGAAGAAATAACTATAGATCAAAATATAAATAATAATCAAAATTCTAATAAAGACAATTCTAAAAATAAAACTATAAGCGGTGAGCGCGCTAAAGAAATTATATTTGAAAAAGTTCCAAAGGGAAATCTTGTAGAGTTTGGGTATGAAGAAGATGAAACTCCCTCATATGACGGAAAAATATTAAAAGAAAATATAGAGTATGAGTTTTCAATCGATGCAAAAACTGGGGAAATAATTCAGTTTGATGAAGACTTTGAACGTGATAAAAATAATAATTCAAATGTAAAAGTGATCTCTGAAGATAAGGCTAAAGATATTATGCTTAAAAAAGTCGGAGGAGGAAAATTTTTAGAATTTAAATTAGATAAACAAAATAAAATTCCTAAATACGAAGGAACCTTATTGAAAGATAATATAGAGTATGATATTAAAATTAACGCACAAACTGGCGAGATTATAGGCTTTGATAAAGAAAAATATGATGGGAAATAAAAAAGTGGCTTTGCCACTTTTTTTAATTTAATTCATCTAAATTTTTATTAAATATTTGAAGCAGGAAAATAATAGATGTAATTACTCCAAATATTAAAAATAATTGCTCTATAGTTATAAATTCTACCACTCCACCTAATATAAATGCTGCTATTGGAGTCACTCCTTGAGTTAAAGATCCTAAAATTGAAGTTAACCTCATTAAATATTCTTTATCTATCTTTGTAGTAATAGCTATTTGAATTGGGATGTTTATAGTTATTAAAGCACCTCCCATAATAAAGCCGCCTAAGGCTAGTAAAACATATATTTCTGGGAAATTAAAATAATGTATAACTGAAAAAAAGCAGTAAACCACTCCTAAAATAAACCCACCTAAAATAAAAATATTTTTCCCACCAAATTTACTTTTAAGCTTTGGAACAAATAAAGCAAAAACAGTCATCGCTATTAAAAGCGGTGTTTCTAATATAGAAATCCCTTCAGGACCTAGTCCTAAGTCAGATACATATGCAGGCGAAAAAGAACTTATAGGAACAAATAAGGCATTTACTATAGCTGCAAAAATACATAAATTTATAAAGAATTTGCTTCCTAAAAGAACCTTGAAACCATCTTTAAAATCAGAAATCCCAGACTTTAAAGTTAATTTTTTAGAGTTTACAAAATCATCTTTATATTTAAGCGAAAATACGATTATTCCACAGATAAAGAAGGTTATAGAATCAATTATTAAAGCTCCTCCTATACCAAATACTGATAAAAGAATAGGGGATATTGCTATCCCTAAAACTTGGCTTGCGTTTGTAAGGGAGGCGTTAAAAGAAAGACCTAAGTCTATTTTTTCTTCTTTTAAGATAAGTGGCATGATAGAAATAGAAGGCGGGTGCCTAAAACTTTCTAAGGTAGAATTTAAAAATGTAACTAAAAGAATATGAAAAGTAGTTATATTTCCTGAAAAATATAAGATAGAGATAGTTAAAGCTAAGCTTCCTCTTAATATATCACAAAGAAAAATAGTGTTCTTTTCTGTCCGTCATTTAAGTCCCCCTTTTAAGAATAGATTTAAAGTATAATAACATAAAAAACCAGTTTATTCCATAAAATATATAAATATTATTTTAGGAGACTTTTGTATGTTTAAAAAATTAATAATTTCAAAATTATCAAAAATTAAAATAGTTGAATCAAAAAGGGGAGTGTTAACTGTTAAATTAGATATTTTAGAAAAAATCCCTGAAGAATATATGTTTTATCAAACCTATTTAAAAGATGCTCTAAATATTTTAGAAGGGGTAGAAGATGTTTCAGTTAACTTGAATTTATCACAAATAACTATAATTTATAATGAAAATTTATTAAGCAGAGATAGATTACTTTCTTGGATAGAAAAAATTAAGGAAATAGGATTAAAAAATTATGATTTTATAGAGCAAAATGGGCAAAATAATTTAGATGAGGTTGTGGATAAATTAACTTTAGAACTAAATAAGGCGAAAAAAGAAATTTGAAAAAAATTTTGATGTAAAAATCTATTATTAAGTTTAAAATAAAAATTTTTAAATTTTTACAATCTATATTTTAAAAATAGAGGGAGAGAGGAATGACTAAAAAAATTTTTATCTAAATGTATAAAAATATATAAATTTACATTAAATATACTTAAAAGAAAATATAGTAAAAACTTAAAATTAGGTTAATTATTTAACAAAGCAAAATTCGACAAGAAAATAGCCATTTTACAGGGGTTAAAGGGGTTTGGATACGGGATATAAAAATGATAGTTAAAAGATTAACGAATAAGTTAAACAGGGTTAAAATTTTAACAAATAATAATAAGTTTATTTATTTGAATTTAATATATAATTTTTGGCAATAATAAAAAAGTAAAGTAAAAATTAAAGCTACAATTAGCTACAGAGAGTATGAATTAAATAATAAAAGTTAAATTCCTATAACTGGTATAACTTGAATTAGATATAGTGTACAAACATATAAAAATATAATAGTATATGATATAATTAATTTTAAAATAAATGTTATAAATTACATGTTAAATTACGGGAGAGTGATTATATTTGGACTCTAGTTATACGGGGCAAATTATATTATTAGTAATATTACTTATACTTTCAGGGTTTTTCTCAATGTCTGAGACTGCTCTTATGTCTCTTAGCAAAATAAGAATTAGACATATGGTAGAAGAAGGCGTTAAGGGAGCAAAACTTGTTGAAAAGTTAACGGAAGATCCTAACAGACTTTTAGGAGCTATATTAATAGGAAACAATATAGTTAATATCGGAGCATCATCGCTATCAGCATCACTTGCTATTAGTATTTCAGGCGGAAGTGACACAGCTATTGCTATTTCAACTGCATTAATGACTGTTTTAGTTCTTATTTTTGGAGAGATTACTCCAAAATCTATAGCAAAACAAAAATCAGAAGCAGTTGCTTTAAAAGTAAGTAAGCCTGTTAGATTCTGTGTTGGATTCTTTAAACCTTTTGTTTTCATCTTTACTGCTATTTCAAGTCTTTTTATTAGACTTTTTGGTGGAGATCCTAAGGCGACAGAACCTTTTATCACAGAAGAAGAACTTAAAACTATGGTAGGCGTTAGTGAAGAAGAAGGTGTTTTAGAAGATGTTGAAAAAGAAATGATTTTCAACGTATTCGACTTTGCAGATGCTCAAGTTAAAGACATAATGGTTCAAAGAGTTGATATTTCAGCCATAGATATAAATGATGGATATGATGAGATTCTTAAAGTTATAAAAGAAGACCAATTCTCAAGAATACCAGTTTACGAAGATACTATAGATAATATAGTAGGAATTTTAAACGTTAAAGACCTTATAATAGCTGAAAGAACAGAAGGTGAATTTAAGGTTTGTGACTATATGAGAGAAGTTTTCTATACTTTTGAATTTAAAAAGATTACAGATCTATTTAACGAAATGAAAAAAGAAAGAAATCATATAGCTGTCGTGTTAGACGAGTACGGTGGAACTGTTGGTATAGTTACTATCGAAGATTTAGTTGAAGAAATAGTAGGCGAAATCGAAGACGAGTACGATAGGGAAAGAGATATGATAGAAGTAGTTAAAGAAGACGAATATATAGTCGACGGAAGTTCAAGACTTGAAGACGTAAGCGACCTTATAGGAGTCAATATGGAATCAGAAGAGATAGACTCTGTAGGAGGACTTCTTATAGATGAACTTGGTAGAATTCCAGAAGAAAAAGAAGAGATAGTAATAGATAGAATTAGATTTGTAGTAGAAGAAATAGATAAAAACAGAATAAAAAGAGTTAGAATTTATACTTAAAACGAGATAAAAAGCCCATAATTTTATGGGCTTTTTTTGTTTTGCCTAAAAGGCATGTATTAAGTTAAAATAGAAAAGTAGAAATATAATGACAAATAAAAATTCGGGGAGATAAAATGGAATTTATTAATTTAGCTATTATTGAAGGCAAGAAGGCTTACGATAAGGGAGAAGTCCCTGTTGGAGCTGTTATTGTAAGGGATGGAGAAGTTATCGGTAGGGGACACAATTTAAAAGAAACTTTGAAAAATCCTTTAGCTCACGCTGAACTTATCGCAATTAAGGATGCCTGTAAGACTTTAGGAGATTGGAGACTAAATGGAGCTGAAATATATGTAACTTTAGAACCTTGTCCTATGTGTGCTAGTGCAATAATTCAAAGTAGAATATCTAAACTTTATATTGGAACTTTTAACAAAGATATGGGGGCTTGTGGTTCTGTTGTAGATATTATAAATAACAGATATTTAAACACTAGTCTTAACGTTGAGTGGTTGTATGATGAAAAATGCAGTAACCTTATAACTAAGTTTTTTGATGAGAGAAGAAAAGAGGAGCCTTAAAAGTAATAATAAATTAATTTAACTACTAAAAAAATCTGATATATTTATAAAAAACTATTAAGGAGGGAAGACGTATGAACAATCCAGTGGCATTTCAAATAGGAAATTTTAAGGTTATGTGGTATGGGATATTAATTGCTTGTGGAATAATGCTAGCTTTTGGATTAGCATATATAAATGCTATAAAGAAGAAGCTTGACTTTGAAGTTCTGATAGATATATTTTTAATCTCTTTTCCTTGCGCTATAATTGGAGCGAGATTATATTATGTAATATTTGAGTGGAGTGACTATAAAGGAGATATACTAGAAATATTTAATATTAGACACGGAGGACTTGCGATACACGGAGGACTTATAGGCGCATTTCTAGCTGCATTTATATATACTAGAGTTAAAAAGATAAACTTTTTAGCCTATGCAGATTTAGTTGCACCATCAATAATACTTGCTCAAGGGGTAGGAAGATGGGGAAACTTTATGAATAGCGAAGCCCACGGAGGGCCTGTATCAGAAAAGTTTATTTCAAATTTCCCAAGCTTTATTCAAAGAGGGATGTATATAAACGGAGAGTACTATCATCCTACGTTTTTATACGAATCAGTATGGGATATATTAGTTTGTGTAGTTTTAATTTATATACTTTATAAAGTAAAAAGAGGGTACGAAGGCGTAGTTATAGGTTCTTATATGATTCTATATTCTTTAGGAAGATTCTTTATAGAAGGATTAAGAACTGATAGTCTTATGTTCTTTGGGCTTAGAATAGCTCAATTAGTATCTTTAGCAGGTATTATCCTTGGGGTTGTACTTATACTTATAATTTTAAAAAAGAATAAGAAAAATAATAAAGTGCTATCTTTTAGATAGTACTTTTATTTTTTATAGGTGAAAATAATTTCAAAAAAGGTTTAAAGAATGTTGTTTAAATAGAAAGTTATGAAAGTACTTTCAAAGAAAAAAGTATTTTAGAAAGCTAAATCTAAAGGCTTTAAAAATATTTACATGAAAACGTTATAGGTGCATACTAAGAATTGTAAACGGGAGGTGCTTTTAAATGAATAAAAAAATAGTAGCGATTACTGCTTGCGCAGCAGGTATTGCACATACTTATATGGCAGCAGAAAGTTTAACTAAAGCTGGCAATAAAAAGGGTTATAAAATAAAAGTTGAAACACAAGGCTCTATAGGAGCAGAAAATGTATTAACGGAAAAAGAAATAGAAGAAGCAGACGTAGTAATAGTGGCAGCAGATATCAGTATTGATTTAATGAGATTTACAGGGAAAAAAGTATTTGTTGCAAAATCAATAGATGCAATAAAGGACCCAGAAGCTTTAATAGAAAAAGCTTTTAATGAGGGAGAAGTACTTGGAGCAAAAGGGACTAAGGTTGGAAAGGTTACTTTAGGAAAAACTGATAATAAGTTTGTAACTCACATAATGAGTGGTATATCTTATATGGTACCTATGGTAATTGCAGCAGGTTTACTTTTAGCAGTAGCTAATATATTTGCATTCCAAAAAAATGATTTAGGACAAATCGTAAACTGGGGATTTGATACATCTACTCAGTTAGGATATTTTATGTCAAAACTTTTTGCAGTAGGACAAGTTGGATTTAAACTTATGATTCCTCTATTTGCAGGATTTGTTGCAAATTCAATAGCTGATAAGCCAGCTATAGCACCAGCTATGATAGGTGCATATTTAGCAAATGATCCAGAGTTTTTAGGAACTCAAACAGGCGGAGGATTTATATCAGCAATATTAGTTGCATTTATAGTTGGATACCTTGTAAAAGGGTTAAAGAAACTAAAGTGGCCAAAAATTTTACAACCATTATTAGCAATTATGATCATACCTTTAATAGCTACTTTTGTAATAACTGTAATTGTACTTTATATGATAGGTGGTCCTATAGCAGGTCTTATGGACTGGTTATATAACAGCTTAACTTACTTAAATGATACTTATTCAAGTGCACCATTTATAGTAGGGGCAGTTATTGGAGCTATGATAGGATTTGACTTTGGAGGTCCTGTTAATAAAACTGCTTTAATATTTGGAACAGCAGTATTTACAGATACTGTAGCTAAGTTTGGTATTCAAAATGCTAACTTTGTTCCAGGAACAGCAGCACAGGCTGCAATATCAGTAGCCCCACTTGGAATATGGCTTGCATCAATGTTATTTAAAAATAAGTTCACTAAAGAAGAAAAAATATCAGCAAGTTCAGCCTTTGGTATGGGTATAGTAGGGGTTACAGAAGGTGCAATACCTTTTGCAGCATCAAACCCAGTTCAAATGATTACAGCATCAGTTGCAGGTTCAGCTTTAGCTGGAGGGCTTGTAGGATTAACTGGATGTAAATTCTACGGAGGTATAGGTTCTCCACTTGGAACTTTTATAGGATATATAGAACAACCTATTCCTTTTATAACATGGATTTTATGTACTTCTGCAGGTATCTTAGTTACAGCATTAATTATTGGATTCTGGAGAAAACCAATACCAGAAAATAAGATGGATGACGAATTACAATATGAAACTGATAAAAATATCGAAGTAAATATAACAGAAGTTATAGAAGAAAAGAATTTTATAAATAAAGATGTATTTGATAAAACTCATATATATGTAGATGAAAATTCAAAAACTCAAGATGAAGCTTATAAATTTATAGCTAAAATAGCTAAAAAACACGGATACGTTAAAAGTGAAGAAGAATATTACAAAGGATTATGGAAAAGAGAAGAAGAGGCAACAACAGGTTTTAATGATGGAATAGCAATTCCACACAGTAAAAACACTACAGTAATAAAACCAGGGGTGTTCTTAATAAAATTCAAAAACGGCATAGAGTGGAATTCATTAGATGGCAAAGCTATAAAAACTGCTTTTGCACTTACAATACCAGAAGACGGTGCAGAAAATCACTTAAAAATATTAAGTGCAATAGCAACGGAGCTGATTGATGATGACTTTAGAAATAATATTGTAACTGAAACTAATAAAGATAAATTATATAAATTAGTATCACAAGTAAAGTTTTAATTAATAAAAATCCACTAAAAGTATAGCTTTTGGTGGATTTTTAAAAATAGTTTTAAGGAGAAGTAGTTATGAAAAAGGTACACGTATACTCGCATACACATTGGGATTATGAGTGGTATTTCACTGCAAATGAATCGATAATACAACTTATATATCACATGGACGAAGTAATGGATGCATTAGAAGAAGGAGTAATTCTTAATTATTTACTAGATGGACAAATGAGCATATTAGAAGAGTATTTAAAGTTTGCACCTAGTAATTTTGATAGAGTAAAAAAATTAGTAGAGGAAAAAAAGCTTATATTAGGACCTTGGTATACACAAACTGATGAACTTATTATAGATGGTGAATCTATAGCAAGAAATTTGTTTTATGGAATAAAGTCAGCTGAAAAGTTTGGAGACTATATGAAAGTTGCATACCTTCCAGATTCGTTTGGTCAAACTAAAGATTTACCAAAGATAATGAATGGTTTTGATATAAAGAGAAGCATATTTTGGAGAGGTGTATCTAAAGATGATTGCAAAAATAGAGAGTTTTTATGGAAAGGTGAAGATGGAAGTTCTCTATTAGTTTATAACATAAAAAACGGATATTTTTATGGAGGAAACTTAATTTATAGTGACGATATAGAAACAGTTGAAAACACTATATTAGATGGTGTTTCAAAAGAAAATATATTACTTCCTGTAGGGGGAGATCAAAGGTATGTTGATTTTAATATAAAAGAGAGAATAGACCTTTATAAAAATAAAACAAAAAAAGATTTAGAATATGTAGAAAGTTCATGTGAAAAATTCTTTGATGAATTAGAAAAAGAAGGGAACTTTGAAGAGGTTTTAGGGGAGTTTGTAAACCCTTCAAATTCAAAGATTCATAGGTCTATCTATTCATCAAGATACGATCATAAATATTTAAATGATAAAGTTGAGAGAATGCTAATTTATAAATTAGAGCCTCTTATGGTAATTGCACAAAACTTAGGGATAGAGCCTAAAACAGAAATGCTAGAAGCTATATGGAAGAAGCTTTTGATGAATCATGCACACGACAGTGCTTGTGGATGTAACAGTGATAAAACAAATAGAAGTATATTAAATCGACTAATAGAGGCTGATGAATTAGCTTATTCAGCTCATGATTATATAGTAAGAAAAATTAGTGAATCTTTAGAAGATAAAAAAGAAAATGATCTAATTTTAATAAATACATTACCTAAAAAAAGAAAAGTAAATTCAAAGATAACTGTAAGCACAAAGTTTAAAAACTTTAAAATAATAGATAAAAATGGTGATGAAGTGCCATATCAAATTTTAAATACTTTAAAAGAATATAGCGGTAGTATTAAAAAAGATGAAAAAGATTATGATGAAAATCTTTATTATTACGTATCTAAAATTATTATAGATAAAGAAATTTCAGGGCTTGGAATTTTGAAACTTCAAATAATCGAAGATAAAAATGAAAATATTATAAAAGAAAGTGTAATAGATTCTAGAGAAATAGAAGATAATTTCTTTAAAGTATCTTTAATAGACGGGAAAATAAATATTTTTGATAAAAGAAAAAATATGCTTTTAGAAGATTGTGTTTATATAGAGGAGTCTGGAGATGACGGAGACACTTACGATTACTCACCACCTAAAAAAGATTTATTACTTAAATTTACTTTTGAAAATTCTACAGTTTCAAAAGTAAAAGGAAATATATTTAATGAGCTAAAAATAAAAGGAAAATTTAAAGTTCCAAAGGATTTAAAAGATAGAGAAGAAGAGATTTTAAATAGTGATATAGATTATACATTAAAGATATCTTTAAATAACAGTAAAAACATAGATTTTCATTTAGAACTAGATAACGCGGCAAATGATCACAGAATGAGGGCAGTTTTAGATACAGGAATAACTAGTAAATGCAGCATTTCAGATACTGCTTTTGGAGTGATAAAAAGAGAAAATAAGCCAAAGCACTTAGATAATTGGAGAGAGCTTTTATGGAAAGAGGAGCCAACTCCTATATATCCTATGCTTCATTTTGTAGGGCTTCAAAATGAAAATTCTAGCGCTTATATCTTTAATAAAGGAATAAAAGAATACGAAATTTTAGACGACTCTAAAATAGCTTTAACTCTTTTTAGAAGCGTAGGGTATCTTGGAAAGCCAGATTTAATAAGAAGGCCTGGAGTTGCATCTGGAAACGAATTTAAATATATAGAAACTCCAGACAGTGAATTAATCAAAAAAATGAAGTTTAAATTTTCTTTATGCTTAGATGATCTTATAAGTTTAAACGAGGTTAGTGAAAGATGGAAAGATTACGCAACTACAGTTTTAGATTATCAAGTTCAAGAAATAAATAGATTTACTAATACTTTAAAGTATTTTGTTATGCATCCTTTAAGAGAAAAATTAAACCTTTCAGAGAGTTTAATAGATACAGATAAGGTAAAAGATATAAAAATTACATCAATATCACCTATAGATAAAAGCTCATATTTTATAAGATTCGTAAATAACGGTGAAGAAATTATAGATTCAGGTGAAATTTTTATAGAAAACTGTAGAAATCACCAATGGATAAATATGAATAATAAAGGTAAATCTGATAAAATTAACTATGAAGGGTATATAGACCTTGGAAGATTCAAAAAAGGTGAAATAAAAACTCTAAAAATTAATTTTTAACTTAAGATAGGGGCTGGATTTAGAAAATGAATAAAGAGATAATTTTAAGAATAACACATTCTAAGATGGAGTTTACTTACGTTGAAGAAAAGATAGCGGAATATTTTTTGGAAAATAATCCGAGTTTGCCTATAAACGAATTATCAAAAAAATTATGCGTTTCTCCAGCGTCTATAACAAGATTCTGTAAGAAAATAGGACTTAGTAATTTTAAAGAGCTTAATTATTTATATAGCGAGCATTTAAAAGATTTAGATAAATTTAGTGCTTCAAATATAGCTACAGATTTACATTCATCTTACACTAAAATATTTAGTTATATAGATAATAATTTTGAAAAAGAAAAGATAGATAAAATATGTAAATACATCTACGAAAATAGATTTATGCATATATTTGGTCTTGGGCTTAGCGCAACTGCTGCGCAAGATTTTAAATTTAGATTTTCAAGAACAGGTAAGCTTATAGAGGTAATATACGATAAAGATGCTATTGCAATGACTTGTGAACTTCTAAAAGAAGGAGATTTAGTATTTATCTTTTCTCTTAGAGGAAATAGCAGTCTAGAAAGATATGCAGAGAAGTTAAAAGAAAAAGGCGTAACTATTATATCTATAACAGGAAACAAAAATTCTAAGCTTACAAAATTATCAGATGTATTTTTACTTACAGCAAATCTTGAAGGAGAAGAATCGACTGGTATGATGTCAGCTCAGATTCCAATCCTTATACAAATAGATTTAATTTATTACTATTACGTAAGAAGATACAGCGATGTATTAGAACAATGGATTTCAACAGAAAAAGTTTTTGTGAAAGAAAAGGGGAGATAGGTATGATTAAATTTCCAGAGGATTTTTATTTTGGGAGTGCAGCTTCAGCAACTCAAACAGAGGGAGCAAATAGCGTAGACGGGAAAGGGAAAAATATTTGGGATTACTGGTATGAAACTGAAAGTTTTAGATTTCATAACAATATAGGACCGGATGTTGCGTCTACTTTTTATGAAAATTACAAAGAAGATATAAAATTATTAAAAGAAACAGGACATAACTCTTTTAGATTATCTATAAGCTGGTCAAGAATGTTTAAAGATGGCTTTGGAGAAGTTAATGAAAAAGCTGTTCAGTTTTATAACAATGTTATAGATGAAATGATAGAAAATGGAGTAGAACCTTTTGTGAACTTATTCCATTTTGATATGCCATACGAATTACAAAAAATAGGCGGATGGGAAAATAGATTAGTAGTTAGTTACTACGCAGAGTTTGCTAAAACTTGCTTTGAGTTATTTGGAGATAGAGTTAAGCATTGGTTTACGTTTAATGAGCCTATGGTTCACGTAGAGTGCGGATACTATTTAGGATACCACTATCCTTACAAAGTAGATCCTAAAGCTGCAGTTTTAGTAGCGTATCACACAGCTCTTGCAAGTGCTTTAGCTATAAAAGAATACAAAAAATTAAAGGGTGATGGAAAGATTGGTATGATAATAAACCTTTCACCATGCTACCCTAGAAGTGAATACAAAAGTGATTTAAAAGCAGCTTATATCGCTGATTTATTCTGTAATAAAAGCTTTTTAGACCCTGCTGTAAAAGGAGAGTTTACTAAAGATTTAGTAGATATAATTAAAAAGCATGATTTAATGCCAGAAGTAGATAGTGAAGACTTAAAAGATATAAAAGAAAATACTATAAACTTTTTAGGAGTAAATTATTATCAGCCTAGAAGAGTTTGTGCTAAAGCAAACCTTCCAAATCTAGAAGCTCCATTTATGCCAGAATACTATTATGATCACTACGAGATGCCAGGTAGAAAGATGAATCCTCACAGAGGCTGGGAGATTTACGAAAAAGGTATATACGATATAGCGATTAACATAAGAGATAATTATGGAAACATAGAATGGATGATAACTGAAAATGGAATGGGCGTTGAAGGCGAAGAAAAGTTTAAAGTAAATAACGAAATTCAAGATGATTATAGAATAGAATTTTATAAAGACCATTTAACTTGGCTTCACAAAGCTATGGCTGAAGGAGCGAATTGTGTAGGATATCACGTTTGGACTTTTATAGATAACTGGTCTTGGTTAAATGCTTATAAAAATAGATATGGATTAGTTTCTTTAGATTTAGACACTCAAAATAGAACTATAAAAAAGAGTGGTAAATGGTTTAAAGAACTTTCAGAAAATAAAGGGTTTTAGGGGGAAAAGTTTATGTACGCTTGTATTGATATAGGAGGAACAGCTATAAAGGTAGCTGTATCTGATAAGTTAGGAAACCTAAAGTCAAAATCAAAACTTAAAGTATCTGATAACTTTGAAGAACTATCAGACACTATAGCAAACTGGATAGAAGATATGAAAAAAGAATACGAAATAGAAGGTTTAGCTATAAGTTCTCCAGGTGCAGTAGATTCTAAGAGCGGGATAGTTGGAGGAGACAGTGCAGTTCCTTGTATCCACGGACCAAACTTTAAAGAATTATTTAAAGAAAAGACAGGCTTAAATGTTTCTATAGAAAATGATGCAAACTGCGCAGCTTTAGCAGAAGTTTTCTCAGGAAACGCTAAAGGCTTAAAAGATATGATGTTTTTAGTTTGTGGAACAGGTATAGGTGGTGCTATAGTAAGTGACGGAAAAATCCATCACGGAAAGCATTTATACGGAGGAGAATTCGGTTATATGCTTATGGAAGAAGAAGGTTCTAAATATAGAAACTTTAGTGAGTGCGCATCTACTATGTCCTTTGTAAGAAAGGTTAGAAAACACTACAATGACGATTCATATGATGGAGAGAGAATATTTAAAGAAGCTAGTTTAGGAAATGAAGTATGTATAGATGCTATAAATACCTTTTATAAAAACTTAGCTAAAGGAATATTTAACTTACAGCATATTTATGACCCTGAAATAATCCTTATAGGAGGAGGAATTAGTGAAAGAGAAGGGTTTATAGAAAGACTTGATAGTGAAATAGAAGAAATTAGAGAAAATATAGATATAAGAACAATTAAGCCTAAATTAGATATCTGTATACACAAAAATGACTCTAATCTTATAGGGGCGCTTGCAAATTACTTAAACGAATATAATTAATTTGTTAAAGAATACGAAATATCAAACGATACTTACATAATAGTAAAATTATGGAGGTATTTATTGTGGAGATAAATAAATTAAATATTAACTATAATTACAAAAAAGATAATTTGGTTACTCCAAGAATAGTAGATATTTTAAAGCCTAATAAAAAAGAAGAAAATGAAGGTAAATCTTTAATAGCACAAGTTGTTAAAGAAAATATAAAATCAGAAAAACTTGCAAAAAAGCTAGCAAGTGGTAAGACTTTAACTGAGGAAGAATTAAATTATTTAAAATCTAAAAAGCCAGATTTATTAAAAAAGGCTAGAGATTTAAATAATAAGAGAGTTTCTTTAGAAAGCGATTTAAGATCCGCTAAAACTAAAGAAGAGATAGAATTTATAATAAAAAAAGCTAAGGGCGAAGCTATACAATGTATGAGCTCAAAAAGTGAGGTTAATTTTATTGTAGGTAAGATTCAGTTAGATCTTATTGAGAAGGCAAAAGAAAAAAATAGAATAAATATTTTAATATAAAAAAAGAAAGAGTTTTAAACTCTTTCTTTTTTCTTATAAAATTTCTTTACTAAAAATACTATAATTATTATTAAAACTAAACCTATAGCTACTATACTGTATTCTCCAAGGATTTTATTTATTAATTCTTTATTTTCACCAAGGAAATATCCTATAGAAATAAGGAAAGTATTCCAGATAAGTATTCCTCCTAAAGAATAAAGTAAAAAGTGTGATAAGTTAAGTTTTATACTTCCAACAACTAAAGATATGTAAGTTCTAGTTAAAGGAAGAAGTCTTGTAAAAAATATAGATGTCTTTTGATATTTATTTATTAAATGGTTTATTTTTTCTATACTTTTTCTAGAGCCTTTGAATTTTTCTTGTATTTTATCTAGTAAAATAGACCCTCCGAAATAACCTATGTAATAGCATGTTATAGAACCTAAAATTCCTGCGATTACACTAACGGTTAAAGCGCCTATAAAGGTTACGTTACCTGTAGCTGCTAAAAGCCCTACAAAAGGTAATATAACTTCACTAGGAAGAGGAAAACAAGCATACTCTAGATATACGGCTAGGAATATTCCAAGGTATCCAAAGTTACCAATAATATTTAAAATAGTATCCACAAAATTATTAATTAAATCCACAGTTAATCTCCTTAATATAAATGTTTATGTAATTATAAATCATAAATGTTAAAAATAGGTTAGAACAGAGTTAAAAGTAAAATTTACATATATAATTTTTGATAAATGTATTAAAACGTTGTCATTATTTTGATAATGTGTAAAATAGATAATATAAAATCTATTATAAAGGGGAGAAAAATTATGAAACTTGGAATAATAGGAGCAGGGTACATAGTAGATGAATTTTTAAAAAACTCTAAAGGTATAGAAAACTTAGAGATAGTTTCGTGCTTTTCAAGAACTTTTTCTAAAGCAAAAGATATCTCTGAAAAATACGGTATAAAAAATCCTTGCAAAACTTTAGAAGAATTATTAGATTCAGGTATAGACAGTATCTATATAGCATCACATAGCAATTCTCATTTAGAGTATTCTACTATAGCTATAGAAAGAGGGCTAAACGTACTTTGTGAAAAACCAGTTACAACAAACTCTAAAGAACTAAGCAAAGTTTTAAGTTTAGCAGAAGAAAAGGGCATAGTTTATATGGAAGCTATGAGACTTATTTATATGCCATCATACTTAAAGCTTAAAGAACTTTTAAAGAGTGAGCATTTTGGAAAAATAATAAGAATAGAAACTAGTGCCGGAAGAATATCTAGTAGATTATACAGACATACTCTAGATTTAACTGGAGGGGCTTTAATGGACCTTGGAGTATACTGTATATACGCTATAGTTGATCTCTTAGGAGAGCCTAATAAAATCTTAGCTGAAGCGCTAAAACTAGATACAGGGGTAGATTCTTCTACTACTGCTATTTTAAAATATAAAGATGCTATAGCTACTATGTATTGCACTTGCATTTCTCAAAGTAGAGGAGAACTGCAAGTGTTATGCGAAAGAGGAACTATAACACTTAAAGATTTCAGTATAGCAGATACTATAATATTAAGAGATATAGATAATAATATAGAAACTATAAAAACTGAAAAGATATCTACAGGTATGGCATACGAGATAGAAGCATTCGTAGATAAAGTAGCTTTAAAAGAAAATAAGGATAATAATTTATCACTTAAAGTTATGAAAACTTTAGATTCAATAAGGGAAAAGATAGAACTTAAATATCCTAATGAATAAGAAAAGAGAGGCTTTAAAACCTCTCTTTTCTTATTTTACTTTAAATTGTTCAACTTTATTTCTAACATCTTCAGCTGTGCATTGTAATTCTTCTGCACTTTGGTTTATAGTTTCAAATGTTGAATCTTGCTCGCTAGCGGAAGCATTAACTTCTTCTGTTATTGCAGCTATTTGTTGAGATGCACTTGAAACTTCTGAAATTGCAAGAAGTACTTCTTCTTTTCTGTTATTTACAGTTGAAATTTCTGAAGAAATTTGTTTAGTTATTTCAACCATCTTACCTAAAGAACTTTCCATTTCTTTAAAGGAATCTTCCATTATATTAAATGAAGTATGTTCGTTTATACTTAGTTCTTCAGTAGAACTTAAAGTTTTTTGAGTATCTACTACTAAATTATCTATTTCAGAAATTATTTTACTTATATTTTCTGTAGCTTTTTGAGTATCATTTGATAGATTTCTTATCTCATCTGATACAACAGCAAATCCTTTTCCAGCCTCACCAGCTCTTGCAGCTTCAATAGCAGCATTAAGTGATAAAAGGTTAGTTTGTTCTGCAATTTGGTTTATTACATTTAAGAAATTAGAAATATTATTTACTCCCTTTAATAAATCATCTATAGTAGATTTTAAATTACTAAAGCTTCTTGCAGAATCTTTTTTAGAGACTATAAGATTTTCTATGTTGTTATTATTTTGAACTAGTGTATCTACTACGTTATTACTTTGATTTATCATAATTTTATTATGTGAATCTAAAGAGTTAACGGCAGACTCTAAATCTTTTGTTTGTTCTTCGCATTTTTGAGCTTGCATAGCTGAATCTGTAATTCTTTCAGTTATATTATTAATAGCAAGAGTTATCTCGTTATTAGTTGCCGTAACTTCCTCGTTTATTGCAGAAAGATTGCTTGATTGGTCAGTTACATTATTTACTGAAGCTTGTACATCAGTTAATACGTTAGATAAGTTTTCTAAAGTATCATTAAGCTCATTTGCAAGTGATTCTATTTCATCACCAGTTTTTATATCATTAATCCTAAAGCTTAAATCTCCCTTTGAAAGAAGGCTTATATAGTCTTTAAGTTTCTTTATTGGGTTTGAAAAACTCTTTGCAAGGAAGAATGTAATAATTAGTGCAATTATTAAAATTACAGCTGCTACTAGGTTTGAGGCTAAAGATATTTTATTTATAGGTGCATAAAAATCTTTAACTATACCAGTAGAGTATACGTGCCACCCAGTTGAAGGCATAGTAGTTGTTAATGCCATTTTTTCTTGCCCGTTTAATGTATAGTTAACTCTTGATACGTTGTTATTATTTTCATCTTTTACAGCCTTATCTTCACCAAAGTCGATTTTTTGACCGATTAAATCTTTGTTTGAGTTATAAATCATAACGCCGTTTTCATCAGTTAAACATACATTGAATGTACCTTTATCATAAGGTGATAATAATGGTTTATAAGCTTCAGAAACTACATCTTTACATATAACTCCTATAAAATTACCATCTTTATCTGTCATTCTTCTAGCTACAACATTAATATAATTTCCAGACTCATTTGATTTAAGAAGGCTTGATATGTAAGTATCTTTTCCAGATTGGATTTCTTTAAAATACTTTCTATCGGAAACGTTTCTTAAAAGTCCAGTTTCATCTGAAGAAGCAACTATTACCCCATCTTTATTTATTAAATACTGTGATTCTATATGAGCTTTTTCAGTATCTTTTTTAAATATAGAGTCTATTTTCTTTTGAGTTTTTGAAGCATTAGAATCTGATTTTTTTAAATCATTAATATTCACTTTTGCAAAGTTTGTGAAGTTTTGATCGTATAAAAAGCCGTTAAGTTCAACAGCTTCACTTTTTAGATAAAACCCAAGTGATTCAGAAATACCAGTTACGTCCGATTCAAATGTTTTTATTATTTGATTGGTTTGTTCCTTTTTCACTAGGTTAAATGTTAGTTGAGATGTAGCAATTTGACTTAAAATTAGTAAAATCCCTACAATCATAAGAAATTTGGTTTGAATTGATTTTGTCACTTTAAAGTCCTTTAGTTTATTAAAACTTTTACCCTTAAACATTAATATACTCCTCGTTAATTATTTTAAATTATAATACAAGAATAAATTATATTATAAAATTTATTAAAAAATCAATTAACAAGGAGTAAATATTAACATAAATTAGTCAATTATGAAATTTTCTACCTTAGATCTTACGTCTTCTGCTGTGAATTGTAATTCTCCAGCACTAGTATTAATTGTATCAAAAGTTAAGCTTTGCTCGTTAGCTGATGCAGAGAGTTCTTCTGTTATTGCAGCTATTTGCTGAGAGCTATCTGATACTTCAGAAATACTTATAAGAACGGCATTTTTCTTTTCATTTACTAAGTTTATTTCGTTTGAAATCATATTAGTTATAGAAACCATCTCATTTAGAGAAGTTTCCATTTCGCTAAATGAAGATGCCATTAATTTAAAGTAATTATTTTCGTCTGTATTTAGCTTTTCAGTGACATCTAGAGTAGTTTTAGTTTCACCTACTAAATTATCTATTTGATTTATTATATCTCTAATTTTTTCAGTTGCAATTTGAGTATCGCTTGAAAGTGTTCTTATTTCGTCAGATACTACAGCAAAGCCTTTTCCAGCCTCGCCAGCTCTTGCAGCTTCAATAGCAGCATTTAAAGATAAAAGGTTAGTTTGTTCTGCTATTTGGTTTATATCATTTAAGAAAGTGCTTATATTTTTAACTCCTCCGATTAATTTATCTATAGTAGATTTTAATTCTTCAAAACTACTATAAGACTGCTCTTTAGAATCTAATACTGTATCTAAATTCTTGTTGTTAGAATTTAAAGATTCAACAACAGAATCGCTTTGATTAATCATAAGTTTATTATTTTCTTCTAAAGAAATCATTGATAATTCTAATTCTTTAGTTTGATCCTCGCAGTTTTGTGCTTGAAGGGCTGAATCTGTGATTCTTTCAGTTATATTATTTATAGCTAAATTTATTTCGCTATTTGTTGCTGTAACTTCTTCATTTACAGCAGATAGATTACTAGATTGGTCTGTAACTGTATTTATTGTAGTTTTAACTTCTCTAAGAGTAGTAGATAAACTGTCTAAGGCTATATTTAACTCATCAGAAAGTTCTTCTATCTCGTCTTTAGTTTTTATATCTGTAATTCTAAAGTTTAATTCTCCCTTAGCTATCTTTGCAGTATAGTCCTTTAATTTCTTTATAGGATTTGAGAACTTTTTAGCTGCATATGATGTGTAGATTAAAGATATTATCAATATAACTAAAGTAAGGATACCTGATGTGTATAATATCCTCATAATAGGCTCGTTTATATCAGATTTGTGCCCAGTAGAATGAACTGTCCAACCTAAACCAGGTATTTTATCTGTTATAGCTAGTTTATCTGACCCTTTGTAGTTGTAAGAAACTTCACTCATTCCGTCCCCTAAGTCTTTTGTATCAGAAATATCTAATTTTATTTCTGTTCCTATTAAAGAATCATCTACGTTATAAACGACTTGTCCTTTTTTATCAGTTAAAAATACGTTATACCTATCAACATTATACTTCTTTAAAAGGTCAACATAAGCATCAGAAGTTAAATCTTTACCTATCATTCCAATAAAGTTTCCTTTTTCATCTGTCATTCTTCTTGCTATAACGTTTATATGTTTTCCAGATGAGTCTGTAGAAACTAACATATCAGAAATATATGTATCTTCTCCCTCTTTCATTTTCTTGAAATAATCTCTCTCAGAAACGTCTGCTAAAAGTACAGATTCATCACCAGAAGCTACTATAATACCGTCTTTATTAACTAGGTAAACATCAGATACGTATTTTTTACTCATATCTTTTTTTAATATTTTATTTAATTCTTCTTGTGATTTTTTTAGTTTAGCGTCTTTTCCTTTAAGGTCATTTACATTTGATGCTGCTAAATCTCTAAATTTTGGATCAAATAAAAATCCGTTTATTTCAAGAGATTCGCTATCTAAAAAATATTTTATTGTGGAAGCTATTCCACGTGCATCGGATTGGAATATTGAAATTATTTGTTCTTCTTGAATCGGCTTTGATAAGAAGAATGATAGGGTAGAGGTTGCAATCTGACTAAAGATTAAAACACTTCCAACTAAAAGTATAAATTTCCCTCTAATAGATTTAGTAAATGAGATATTTTTTATTTTATTTTTAAAGTTATTCAAGTTTTGTTCCTCCTTTTCATTTGTAATTATTTTGAAGTGGTTATATTATCGTAGATATTGTAGAAAAATTAAGTATTTAATAAATAAAAGTTATTAATAATAAAAAATAAATAAATGAAAATGTTTAGAAATGATAAATATAGATGAGTTTTAAAAATTAAAGTAATGTGATATTATTAGTATGTATAAGGAGAGATGTCCGAGTGGCCGAAGGAGCACGCCTGGAAAGCGTGTATAGGATTTACTTCTATCAGGGGTTCAAATCCCCTTCTCTCCGCCAAAGAATTTTACTCTCATAAAAAACCATTGAATTTAAAAAGTTTATATGATATTATTAGTGAGTAAATTAAATCATGAATATGGAGAGTCCTAAAATTTCTTAAACTTTAAGAAATTTTGCAGTGCGAGTAGAGTACTCTACTGTAGGTGCAACTCCTACACTCTTTACCATACCGTGCTAGATGGGGAGTTAGCGGTGCCCTGTAACTTGCAATCCGCTATAGCAAGATCGAAGTCCTCGTAGAGGCCTTAAACTTTAGGGTCTGCCCTACGTAAGTGGTGTTGATGGCTGGGTCCCACGCAACGGGAGCCCATGAACTTTGTCAGGTCCGGAAGGAAGCAGCAATAAGTGGTTTCTTCCGTGTGCCGTGGATCAATCTGGCCTGAGCTAACTGCGGAGGTAACGCCTAGAGTTTATTGTCGAAGCGAGGTGCATGGTTTTTTTATGAAAAAAAATAGCTAATTTAAATAAATTAGGTTACTCTTCAATAGGATTTAGATAGAGAACAATAGGATAAGAAAGAGAGGGCGTCTTACTTTTGTAAGATACCCTCTTTTTCTATTCTTAAAACTATTTTCTTTTTAAATCTATAAACTCATAATTTAATCCACTTTTTTCGTCTAATAACTTAGGAGAACTGTTAATAACTTCCCAGTTATCAAGGTCTATCTGTGGAAAGAAAGTATCAGCTTCAAAGTCTTTGTGAATCTTAGTTAGATATATTTTATCTGCATAAGGCATTAAAGACTTATATATTTCACCGCCACCTATTATAAAAACTTCTTCTTTAGAATCTTTATATTCCTTTAAAAAGTCATCTAAATTATTAAATACAGTAACTTTATCAGAAGAAACAGAAAAATTCTTATCTCTAGTTAAAATTAAATGAGGTCTGTTTGGTAAAATACCAGGAAGAGACTCGAAAGTCTTTCTTCCCATAAAGATTTTGTGAGCTGATGTAATTTCTTTAAATCTTTTTAAATCTTCAGAAATATGCCATAAAAGCTTGTTATCTTTTCCGATAGCATTGTTAGAAGCTGTAGCAACTATTATAGATAACATTATACTGAAACCTCCATTTTTATTGATGGATGGTATTCATAGTTTTCTAGTTTTATATCTTCTGGAGTGAAATCGTAGAAATCTTTAATTTCTGGATTTAACCAAAGCTTTGGTGCTTCGTAAGCATCGTTTCTTCTGCTTAATTGGATTTTCATTCCTTCGATTTGATTTTCATATATGTGAGCATTATTTATTACGTGAGTAAATAAACCAGGTTTTAATCCTGTAACTTGTGCAATTAAGTGAACAAGCACTGCGTATTGAGTAGTGTTAAAAGGAACACCTAGTGGAATATCTCCACTTCTTTGTACTAGCATACAGTTAAGTCTACCATCTGTTACATCCCACATAGTTAGGAAACAACAAGGGTGAAGTGCACCTGTATCTAAGTATGGAATTTGCCAAAGGTTTATCATCATTCTTCTATCTTGAGGATTATTTTTTAAAGCTTCGATTAATTTATCTAATTGATCGAATTTTTTAACAACCCATCCGTAAGAAGTTCCTATAGTTCCGTCTTCCATCATCCATTCGTTCCAGATTTTAACGTTTTGTTCTTGTAGTTTTTTTACGCTATTTGATTGATCTTTATATATCCATAAAAGCTCTTTTACAGCAGTTTTAAAAGCTACGAATTTAGTAGTTAAAATAGGAAATTCTTTTTCTAAATCAAATTGCATAAATTGGTGAGGAATTTTGTAAGTAGCTACACCAGTTCTGTTTTGATCGTAATAACCGTTATCTAATATCTTTTCTACAATATCTAAGTATTGTTTGTCATAAAGACTCATAAAAAGACACCCCTTTCTAAAAATATCTACTTAATTCTATATTATAGATTATAATAATTCAAATTAATATATTAAATAAATAATATGTGGAGACACATAAGAACTATAAAAGATATTCCTAGATGTTTGTGAGCTAAAATATTTTTATTAAAAATTCTAAAAATACCAGATACTATAATAATAAATAAATTAACCATAGCTAAAATTCCAAAGATATATCCTAAATTCCATTTGAATCCTAGTGATAAAAAAATGCAGCCATGTATTAAAATTATTGAACCTGCAAGAAGTGCAAAAATTATATGGAACCTTTGAAAAAATTTAGCAAAGGGCATTAAAATTTCTCTGAATTTTTTAAAAGGATAACTATCTAATATTCTATTTGAAATGTCAGTTGGTATTTCAAAATTAAATCTTGATAATTGTTTATTTAATAAAGAAACTCCACGAGAACTTAAATCTTTAATCAAAAATCTCAAAACAAATAAGCCTAAAGCTAAGAAAAATCCAATTTCAGAAATAGTAGCTATATTTTTTGCAAATGATTTTAAAGGTTTATAAGTAAAGCTTAAAAAATAATTTGAAGTGAAAAAGTATATAGCAAATGATAAAGATGCTAAAAATAATATTATTCCTACAAAAAAGAATATCAAATGAGACTTTTGAAATTTATTAAGTTTATTTTTCATTACTTTTCCTCCTTATACGAGTATATATAAACATTATCTAACGAAAATTTTATTAAATAAATAAAAAAACTAAATCTTAATACTAAATTAGTAATTTGTATATAATTATGAAATCTATTAATTAATTACTGATTAGTGTATAATAATATGTAAACTTAAACTTTAAAAAGAAGAGGTGATAACCTTGGCATATACAGCATTGTATAGAGAATGGAGACCTAAAACATTTAAAGATGTAGTAGGGCAAGAACATATAACGACAACGCTTAAAAATCAAATATTAAACGATAGAATAGCTCACGCATATCTTTTTTGCGGAACTAGAGGAACAGGTAAAACCTCTACTGCTAAAGTTTTTGCAAAAGCAGTAAACTGCACTAACTTACAAGAAGGCGGAGAACCTTGTAACGAATGTGATATGTGCAAAAAGATAAATGAAGGATTAGCTATAGATGTTACAGAACTAGATGCAGCATCAAATAACGGTATAGATAAAATTAGAGATATTATAGATGACGCTAAATATCCTCCTCAAGAAGCTAAATATAAAGTATATATTATGGATGAGGTTCACATGCTTTCAACAGGGGCTGTAAACGCGTTTTTAAAAACTTTAGAAGAACCTCCATCTAACGTAATATTTATATTAGCAACAACAGATCCTCAAAAATTACCTATAACTATACTTTCAAGATGTCAAAGGTTTGACGTTAAAAGAATAAGTAATGAGGATATAAAAAAGAGGCTTAGAGAAATAGTAGATAGTAAAGGAATCTATGCTGAAGATAAGAGTTTAGAACTTGTAGCTAGAGTATCTGATGGTGCTATGAGAGATTCTTTAAGTATATTAGATCAAGCTATTTCTATGGGAAATGGAGCAGTAGATTATAACGAACTAGTTTCTATGCTAGGGCTTGTTACTAACGAATATCTACTAAAATTAACAGAGTGCGCTATAGAAAAAAATATTGAAGGTGCTGTAGGAACTATAGACGATATAGTTTTTGCAGGAAAAGATGTATTCTTATTTATAAAAGATTTAGTAGCTCACTATAGAAATCTTCTTATGGTTAAAGTAACAAATAATCCAGAAGAAGTTTTAGATATGTCTTTAGAAAATATAGAATTAATAAAAGAGCAAGGAAACAGAATAAGAGTAGAAGAGATAATGAGAAGTATTAGAATACTTCAAGAAGCAGAAGCTAATGCAAAATTATCAAAACAAGCTAGATTATATCTTGAACTTGCTATAATAAAGATTTGTAAAATAGAGTATGATAATTCAAATGAAGTAATACTTTCAAGAATAAACAGACTTGAAACTGCACTTAAATCAGGGAAAATAGTAGTTTCAAAAGGTGCATCTCCTAAAGAAGAGGGGGCTGTAACTTCTACTAATTCACTTAATAGTATGAAAGCTAAAGTAGCACCTAAAAAAGAAACAGTTCACACGTATGGTGATGATGAATTATCTAATAGCATCAACATAACTGCAGTAAAATCTTCTTGGAGAG
This sequence comes from Clostridium sp. LY3-2, assembly GCF_024705715.1. Lineage (NCBI taxonomy): Bacteria > Bacillati > Bacillota > Clostridia > Eubacteriales > Clostridiaceae > Clostridium > Clostridium sp. LY3-2. The sequence continues at coordinate 9,043 of NZ_JAMDLQ010000048.1, read as the reverse complement.
ATATCTTAGAAGAACTTAAAAATAGAAGAAATATGATAATTTACGCATCTATTACTACAGGTAGGCCAGCTGCATGTGAAAATGGAGTAGTCACTATAGAATACGATGAACAATACTCATTTAACAAAGAAAGATTAGAAAAGCCAGATAATAACAAAGTAATAAATGAAGTCTTTTCTGATGTTTTAAAAAATAGAGTAAGAGTTAATTTTATAGTTAAAGAAAATAATGAAGAAGTTAAAAATCCAGAAGAAGTTTTAACTGATGTTATCGGTTCAGACTTTTTAGAGATTATTGACGAATAAATAAATATTAAAGTTAAAACACTAAGGTACAAAAAAACATAGGGTATCATAGTATAAAATAAAACATAAGAATATAACCTTATAGAAAAGCAAATAAAAATAATATATAATAAAAATTAGATTTTAATTTTTAGAGGAGGACTATTTATGGCAAAAGGTGGATTCCCAGGTGGCATGGGAGGAATGAATAACTTAATGAAGCAAGCTCAACAAATGCAAAAGAAAATGGAACAAATGCAAAAAGAGCTTGAAGAAAAAGAATTCGAAGCATCAGTTGGAGGCGGAGCTGTTACTGTTAAAACTAACGGTAAAAAAGAAGTTCTATCTATAAACATAAAGCCTGAAGTTGTTGATGAAGATGACGTAGAAATGTTAGAAGACTTAATTCTTAGTGCAGTAAACGAAGCGTTAAGAAAAGCAGAACAAGAAACTTCAAGTCAAATGGGTAAATTAACTGGTGGAATGAATATACCAGGATTATTCTAATAAATAAAAATAGCTATCTTTTTTTAGATAGCTATTTTTTTATTTTAAATTAATTAGATTCTAACAAAAGATCATATATTTTTTTCATCTCAGGAGAGAAATCTTTATCTTTTTTATTTTCATCTACTAAATAATAATTTTTCTTTTTTGTTTCTAATATTATCTTGTAAATTTTTTTGTTTTCTTCAGGAAGAGTTTCCTCTAAAATATCGAATTTATTTACATCCTTTAAAGGTATTTTAGTTAAACCATTAACTTCAGCTTCTCCTGTAAGTGGCAAAAAGTAAACACTTTCTAGGTAAAAATATCTATCAGAAAGAGTTAAAATAAAGTTTTCCATAACGCTACCTGCGCTAGAAGGAGCTAGAAATGATAAAACACTTCCAAACAAAAAGCTTTTTGCAGCATCACTGTTAGATGCAGGTTTCTTTACTACTATACTTATTAGTTGATTTTCTCCAGGCTCTAGTTCAATCATTCTTTTCATAAAATCGTCCCCCTTTATTGATTTTATTATATCACCACTAAAGTAAAAAAATTACACTCTGAGGAATTAATAACAAATTATTTAAGATTTCAAAAAAAGTTTGTCCTAAATGGTTTTTTAGATTAAACTACATTTATGAAGATAAAAAGAAAGAGGGAAATTAAATTATGGAATTTTATCCAGTTGCTATAGAAAAATTAATAGAAGAGTTTGCAAAGCTACCTAGTATAGGGAAAAAATCAGCGCAAAGATTAACTTTACATATATTAAACTTACCGGAAGATGAAGTAAGGGACTTTGCAAATGCACTAGTTCAAGCTAGAGGAACTATAAAGTATTGTTCAGTTTGCGGAAACTTTACAGATAGTGACCCTTGTTCTATTTGTTCAAATCCTTCAAGGGATAAAAGCACTATTTGCGTAGTTGAAGAACCTAAAGACATTATGACTATGGAAAAAGTTAAAGAATATAATGGAGTATATCATGTACTTCATGGAAATCTTTCTCCTATGCAAGGAAGAGGACCGCAAGATATTAGAATAAGAGAATTAGTATCTAGAATGAGAGAAGAAGTTAAAGAAGTTATAGTAGCTACAAACCCTAATATTGAAGGTGAAGCTACAGCTATGTATATAGCAAAAATACTTAAACCATTAGATGTAAAAGTAACTAGAATAGCTGCAGGAATACCAGTTGGTGGAGATTTAGAATATGCAGACGAAGTTACATTATCAAAGGCATTAGAAGGAAGAACCCAAATATAAAAAAAGAAGGACTCAAAAATTTGAGTCCTTAAAATATAGATGGGAGTTAGAAGTTTTGTTTGAGAATGAGTGAAAAGCTTCTTATAGTTTTAATATATGGACTATAGAAAAAAATGTTCCTTAAAGTTTAATAGGTTGTATATAATTTTAGTTTCTTGGAAAAAATTAAAATATAAAAATGATTTTTTTCGGAGGGGTAGATTATGAATAGTAAATTTTTAGGAGAGTATTTTAAATGGGGCAAAATAGAATCAGAGGACGACAAACTTTTAGCGGAAATTGAACAATCTAAAGCTGAAATGGAAATTGCAGCAAGCGTATTTAATAATGTTAGAGATCCATTATTAGTAGAAGTTGCAATTTATGCAGAAAAAGCAGCAAAAAAAAGATATGAATATCTAATTGAAGTTGCGAAAAAAAATCATATTTCAGTAGATGGAGAATATATAATAGAAAGATGTACAAGACTTGCAAAGTATTAAGGAGTGAATCAAATGTCTAATGGAGAAATAATTATATATGGGCTAGTAGGAGTAGTAATCTTATATGTTTTATTAAAATTATTAAAATGGCCAATAAAATTACTTATTAACGGAATAGCTGGAGTTATCGCGTTATATATAGTTAATTTATTAGGTGCATCATTTGGTATAAGTATAGGAATAAATATATTCACAGCTCTTATAGCAGGTATCTTAGGATTACCTGGAATAATAGCGCTTATATTATTTCAAATGTTTTTCTAAGGATAAGGCAATCTAAATATTTAGATTGCCTTATTTTTTTTTAAGAAATTGTTAAGGAAAAATGGGACTTTAAATTAAGGAAATATATGTAACATGGATATATAGAGACAAGGGGGAATAGTAGTGAAAGTATTAGAAGTTAAAGGATTAAAAAAGAAAATTGGATCTAGAGAAATAATTAAGGATTTAAGTTTTTCAATTGAAGAAGGTGAAATTTACGGATTTTTAGGGCCTAACGGAGCTGGAAAGACGACTACTATAAGAATGTTAGTTGGACTAATTCACCCAACGCGTGGAGAAATAACTATATGTGGTGACAACCTTTTAAAAAACAAAGAGAAAGCCTTAAAAGATGTAGGAGCTATAGTTGAAAATCCAGAGCTTTATTCTTACCTTTCAGGAAGAGAAAATCTTATGCAAATAGCATATATAAGAAGAGTAAGTAAAGAAGAAGTAAATGAACTTATAAAGACTGTAGGTTTAGAAGAGAGAATAGATGATAAGGTAAAGAAATATTCTTTAGGGATGAAACAAAGACTAGGACTTGCAGCTGCCTTAATCGGAAAACCAAAGCTTTTAATTTTAGATGAACCTACGAATGGACTTGACCCTTCAGGAATAATTGATTTTAGAAGTATAGTAAAATCAGCAGCAAGAAAACATAATATGGCAGTTCTAATTTCTTCACATATATTATCAGAGGTACAACAGCTTTGTGATAAGGTTGCATTTATAAATGATGGTGTAATAAAGGCTGTAGAAGATATGGATATAGCTATAAGTAGCGTAGAAAAAGAAAGCATAACTTTAATAGCATCAACTGATATAAAAGATGCAGTTAACAAAATAAAAACTATTGAATTTGTTACAGCTGTAGAAGAGAAAAATGGTGTAATTAATATAGTTATCGAATCGAATAAAGCTCCAGAGCTAGTTAGAGAAATAGTTAAATTAGAAATCGGAGTAGAAGAGTTTAAGAAAAATAGAGAAGGATTAGAACAAAGGTATATGGAACTTGTTGAAGGGGGAATAAGATAATGCTTTTTAGATTAATAATAAACGAACTTAAAAAAATATTTAAAAGGCCTAAAACTTGGGTTGTATTTGCATTATTCTTTGCATTTATTTTAGGATTAAATATAATTAGTTATAAATCAGCTAAAAATTGGGAAGAAAACTCTAAAGTAGAAAATAGAATAAAGTCAGAGCAAGATTATTTAGCACACGAAAAAAATAATTTAAAAGAAAATGAGAACAATTTAAAAAATTCTACAGATAATAAAGATAAAGAATTCTATAAATCTGAAGTAGAGCGTTTAAAACAATCAGTTATAAATATAGAAGATACTATAAAGTCTTTAGAAAAAGAAAAAAATAATCCACCAAAAACTTGGCAAGAAGAAGTAAAGATAGACAAAAAAGAATTAACAAACAGACTAGAAGAATTAAAAAGACAGGAAAATAACATATATACAAAAAGGGAAGAGATCACTCTTAAAAGAGAAATAGAAAATAAAGATTATTATTTAAATAATAATATAAAACCTGTAGATAGATTTGGATTTTCAATAGGAGAAAACTTTGGAGTAATTTCAACTTTATTAGGGCTTGGAATACTTGCAGCAGGGATTGCTGTATTTGCAAGTGATATAGTTTCAGGAGAATGTACACCTCCAACATTTAAATTTTTATTAGTACAACCTATAAGTAGAAGCAAAGTAATATTATCAAAATATATATCAATAGTTTTAACAACGGTAATTCTAATAATAGGAACGCAGCTTTTAATAACGGTCTTAGGGGTCGGAATTGTAGACGGATTTGATACTTTAAAATCTATGGTGTTTGTAGACCAAAGATATGAGTTTATAAAGCAAGGAGCAGAAACTATGCTTATGCCTATAGAAACTACAGGAGAATATATAACTTACGGAGCATTTTTATTAAGAGGGTTCGCTATGCAAACTTTATTTGTAATAGCTGTAACTAGCTTTGTGTTTATGATATCTTCATTATTTAAGAGCAGTATGATGTCTATGGCAGTTTCAGTAGTTGTAGGAGTACTTGGATCTGCAACTATGTCAATACCATATATAAATAAATTCGCAAACCTAAACTTTTTAAGTTATGGTGATGTTGCAAGTGTAATGACAGGTGAGATAAATCAAATGCATTATATTACTAATATACTACCTCAAACAGGAATAATTGTTATGATAGTAACTATTATAGTAACATACTTAATAGCTCATACAAGATTTGTAAAAAGAGATATATTAGTTTAAAATAAAGAAAGATGCTAAAACTTTAAAGTTTTAGCATCTTTTTTATTTTATAAGTTTAAGAAAAGATTAAGGAAATACTTTTAAATATATTAAGATACATAATGTATTCTAAGAATAATAGGTTTATAGGGGGTATAGAGGAGCTTTATGAAAGTTTTAGAGGTAAACAATCTTAAAAAAAGAATAGGGAGTAGAGAAATAATAAAAGATTTAAATTTTTCAATAGAAGAAGGAGAAATATTTGGATTTTTAGGGCCTAACGGTGCAGGGAAAACTACTACTATAAGAATGCTTGTAGGATTAATGCTACCTACTTATGGAGAAATAAAGATATGTGGAATAAATTTAGTTAAAGATAAAGAAATAGCCTTAAGAGATGTAGGTGCTATTGTTGAAAACCCTGAGCTTTACTCATATCTAACAGGAAGACAAAACCTTATGCAAATAGCAAGAATAAGAAGGGTTTCAAAAGAAGAGATAGAAGAACTTATAAAAACTGTAGGACTTCAAAACAGAATAGATGATAAAGTTAAAAAATACTCTCTTGGTATGAAACAAAGGTTAGGTCTTGCAGCAGCTTTGATTGGAAGACCTAAACTTTTAATTTTAGATGAGCCTACTAATGGACTTGACCCTTCTGGAATAATAGATTTTAGAAATATAGTAAAGACTGCGTCTAGAAAATATAATATGTCTGTTCTTATTTCATCTCATATTTTATCTGAAATACAACAGCTTTGTGATAGGGTTGCTTTTATAAACGAAGGTGTTATACAAAGTGTAGAAGATATGAATATAGCTATACATAATATAGAAAAAGAAAGCTTAAGCTTAGTAGTTTCTAGTGATATTAAAGAAGCACTTTTAGCACTTCAAAAAGTTCCGTTTGTTGCAAGTGCAAAAGAAAAAAACGGAGTTATAAATATAATTATAGAGTGGGATATGACTCCAGAACTTATAGAAAACTTAGTTAAATACGGAGTTAAAATAGAAGAAATACGTAAAAATAGAGATGGACTTGAAAGAAGATATATGGAATTAGTTAAAGGGGGCGTGAAATAGTGCTTTTTAGCTTAGTTAAAAATGAACTTATAAAGATTTTTTGTAAAAAGAAGACTTGGTTTATAATTATAGCTACTTTATGTGGATTAGTTCTTATGAACTTTCTTATGTATATGCAAGCAGAAGAAAGAAGAAAGAGCGATTTACCTGAAAATATAATAAAACAAATAGAACTTAATATAGCAGAATATAAGAGTAGAATAATAGAAACTAAAGAAACAATAGAAGATTTAGATAAAAACACGGACAAAGAAAAGTTAGAATATCTAAAAGAAAATCTTAAAGATGAAGAAAATCAATTGAAAAATGAGAAAGAATATTTAAATCAAATAAAAAAAGAAATGAATCTACCAGAAAAAACTTGGAGAGAAAAAGTTAAAGAAGAGATTGATTCATTAAACGTTAGAAAAAAAGAAATTTTAAAACTTAGTAACCGAAGTGCAGATAACAATCAAGAATTAGATAATATAAATAGAAGTATAGAACAAAAAACGTATTATTTAGATAATAATGTGGAACCTATAGATAGCTATGGATTTTCTCTTGGGGGAAATGCTATGTATATATTTTTCTTTTTAGGAGTTGGGATTATAGGAGCTTTAATGTCTGTATTTATGAGTGATATAGTTTCAGGGGAATGTAGCCCTCCAACCTTTAAATTTTTACTTGTACAGCCTATAAGTAGAACTAAAATTTTAGTTTCAAAAATTATAGCAATAAATATAGTAGCCCTTCTTATAATTTTGGGGTCTGAATTTATTGTAAATATAATAGGCTTAGGGATTATCGATGGTTTTGATTCTTTAAAGTCATTAATAACAGTTGGAGAAGAGTTTAGGAAAGTCTTTAGATATGATACTTTAAATATGGAACTTATAAATGGTTCAGGTTATTTTATAACTTATTTTGAATTTATATTAAGAGGTTTTATGTATCAATCTGTGTTTTTAATAACATTAACTTCTTTTATATTTATGATTTCATCATTATTTAAAAGTAACATTATGTCTATGTCTGTTTCTGTAATAATAACAGTAATCGGAGGAATTTTACCCTCAATTGAACTTTTAAGAAATGGAATTCTTAAATACTCTTTCCTAAGTTATGGAGATGTGACGCATCTTATTACAGGATGGTTAGGTGAAAGGTTGTACGTTGAAAATTTAACACCTAATTTTGCAGTTATAGTTATGTTAATAACTACAGCAGTATGTTATATGATATCTTTTTTAAGGTTTAAAAATAGAGATATAATTATATAAAATTAAGGGATAATCTTAAAGGCTTAAGATTATCCTTTTTAAATTTAATAATGTTTTTACTATAAGGAAATTTATATTTGGTATAATAAGTGTAAAGATGAAATTAGGAGTGAAAGAAATGGCAGCAGGAACAGGTGTTAATTGCAAGGAATGTCCAGAACTTAAGAATGGTAACTGTGACGGAAAAGATTTAGGTTGCGTTTGCTATAAATGTCCTAGAAAATTAAGTGTTTGCATGATAACTAAATATTGCAGGGAAACAGAATCAGTCTTATACTTTGGACCAGAATGGTAAAAAGGAGAGTGCATTAAATTATGAGAGAAGAAAAACTTAAAGAATTAAAAAAATATATTGAATCTATTGCGGTTACGAATAGAGCTTTAGAGGTTGTGTATTGGGATATGCAAACAAAGATGCCTAAAAAGGCAATAGAGCAAAGGGCAGAGATAGTAGAACATTTATCAGGAGAATCTTTTAAGATGACAACTTCAGATAAAATGTTTGAACTTTTAAATTATTTCGCGGGAAATAACGAAGATCTTTCAGAAATAGACAAAGCTATGATAAAGCTTTACAGAAAAGAATATGAAGAAACTAACAAAATACCTGAAACAAGATATAGAGAATTTACTATAGCATCAACTCTTTCACAAGGGGCATGGGAAGAAGCAAGAGAAAAAAATGATTTTGAAATATTTAAGCCACACCTAAAAAATATGGTAGAATTTCAAAAAGAATTTATAAGATATTGGGGCTTCGAGAAGAATCCATACGATACTCTTTTAGATAAGTATGAAGAGGGAATGACTGTAGAAAAGCTAGATAAAATATTTAAAGAACTTAAAGACGGAATATTAGATATATTAGATAAAATAAAAAAATCTAACAAAAAAATAGATAGAAGTTTTTTAGTTGGAGATTTTAAAAAAGAAAAGCAAGAGAAGTTTTCTAAGTTCGTTTTAAGAAAAATGGGATATGACTTTGATTTTGGTAGGTTAGATGAGAGCACCCACCCATTTACTATAGGTTTTGGAAATAAGGACGTTAGAATAACTACTAACTATAATAATGATTTTACATCATGTCTTTATAGCTGTATTCACGAGGCAGGGCACGGAATTTACGAACAAGACATTCCAGATTCTATGCAAAAAACAGGTTTAGATTCAGCTATATCTATGAGTATACACGAGTCTCAATCAAGATTTTATGAAAATATTATAGGAAGAAGCAAGGCGTTTTGGAAGTACTTCATAAACTATGCAAAATACGAATTTGAAGAATTTAGTGATATAAGTTTTGAGGATTTTTACGATGCTATAAATTATGTAGAACCTTCTTTAATAAGAACAGAGGCGGACGAATTAACTTATAGTATCCACATAATTATAAGATACGAAATAGAAAAAGCACTTATAAACGGAGATATAGATGTAGATGGAGTAGAGAAAATGTGGAACTCTAAATATAAAGAATATTTAGGGGTAGAACCAACTGATGATAATTCAGGAATTCTTCAAGACATACATTGGTCTGACGGATCTTTTGGATACTTCCCAAGTTATGCGTTAGGAAACCTTATAGGGTGTGTAATTATAGGATTTATTTTTATTAAGAGTGGTTCAGGAAGCAATATCTTCCCAAG
>NZ_JAMDLQ010000047.1:0-97549 GCF_024705715.1 Clostridium sp. LY3-2 | reverse complement strand
AGTTCCCCTAGGAAGTGAGGAGGAACTAAAAAGTAAAATAGGCGAACATAAGGAATCGGCTCTTGTTTTATTAGATAGTTATTCCTTTATGGATTTTATATCAAAAGACTATTTAAGGGATTTAACCTCTCTTTTTAAAGATAAGACTACTCGTGAAAAATTCTCACTTATCACAAATTTATATTCTAGAATAAATGGTAGATATTTTGGGTTATCATTTAAACCATATTCTTTAGAACTTATATATAATAAAGAAATGCTAAAAGAAATGCAAATAGATGTGACTGAAAATAATATGTTTAACCTTATAAAAAAATTAAATGAAAAAAACATAAAAATTCCAACTTTTATAGAGAGCAGGCATTCAAAAGAAATACTTTTAAGTAACTTAGTTGCAAACGATACTATAGTATACGACATAAAAACTGAAATCCTATCAACTAATATTAAAGAAAAGATAAAAGAAATAAAAAACGGACAAATCCTTATGGATAAGATTCATTACTATTATAATGAAGGGATCTTAAAAGAAGATAATTTCATAGATAGGGATGAAAGTGCTATAAAGGAATTAAATGAAAAAAAGATACCAATACTACTTACTACATCACTTGTAACAGATAGATTAAATAAAGAAAGTAATGATTTTTACTGCGTAAATAAATTGCCTATAAGTAATAATGTTAATTCTCCGGTAGGTTCAGATTTAATAATATGTTCTACAATAGGCTCAGAAAATACAGATGAAATAGATATATTTATAAGATACTTAATTCAGTCTGATGCCTTTAAAAAACTTAGTGAAAAAAATTTAATAACTGGAAATAAAGAAGCTGATAGTAATCTTTTAGGGGTAAGTGCTAAAATGGCGGAAGATATACATGCAGCAGATGGAATAAATAAGTTTTATGTAAATATAATTTCAAATGAAAAGATAAAGAAAATAGAAAATGAAATAAGAAATATAATGAGTGGGAAGTATGATAAAAAAGAATGGGAGAGAGTTTTAGAATAAAAAAAACGCAAATTTTCATTTGCGTTTTTTATTTATTGACAGTCTTTACATCTTCCGTAAAAGTACATTTGGCTTGATAAAATTTTATATCCAGATTGATTAGATGCTTCTTCGTTTAAATGTGATACATCTAGTGAATGTAAGTCATCTACCTTTCCACATTCGATGCATTGAACGTGTGGATGAGGTTTTATTGTTCCGTCGTATCTAAAATTTCCTTCACCTACATTAAGCTCTTGAATTAATCCAACTTCAACTAAAGTTTTTAGGGCTTTATAAACTGTAGCTAAGCTCATAGTTGGGTAATCAGGTTGGATAGCTTTATAAATTAATTCCGCAGATGGGTGTTCTGTAGTACTCATAAGGTACTTATAAACAGCAAGCCTTTGAGGAGTTAATTTAAGTTTTTTCTCCTTAAATATTGCAGTGATATTCTCCATAAAATCACTCCTTTCTGTTTACTATATAAATTATTATAATATTTCAGTAAAAAAAAGTCAATTACTATTAAAAGAAAAAAACTACGAATAGATAATTAGTATTATTTAACAAGTGAAAACATTTAAAAAAATATAAAAAAATCGCTTGTACTTAAAAAGATTATATGTTAAAATATAGACAAAGTTGTTAAACAAATAACAATTCCATGTTTATTTCCATTATAGAACAGATTTCTGTTCTATTTTTTTTTACTATTTATTAATTATAAATGTATCTTTATAGAGTTGCAAGAAAATCAGTATAGTGATAAAATTTTTATATAATAAATAAACTATATATGAGGAGGATTTTATATGGCTAAATATAAAGTTGGAGATAGACTAATAATAGTAAATGATCCTACTGAGGAAAAACAAAGATTAGGTGAACTTACAAAATTAAACATAGAAGATGATTACGCTCAAATTTCTTGGGGTATAAAGATTCTACAAGTTGAATATGATAAGCCAAATGTTACACTTACATATAGAAACATAAACGGAGAAAAAAATAAGGTTTTTGCAGAGTGCAAAGACATAGCAAACTTTGACAAAGAAAAAGTATTAGAAAAAGCGCTACTTAAAGCATTCCAAAACGAAATAATTGATATTTCAGTTGGTAAAAATACTGGATTTGTTAAGTAATGAAATAAATATACCGCATGTTGATAACATGCGGTTTTATAGTGCATAGACATGATTGCTGAAAGGGGAAAATATGGAAATTTTTTTAGCACGGCAAGGGATTTATAATTGCAAAGCTGAATGTGTTGCTTATGAAATTTTATATAGGAATTCAAAAAAGAATAGTTTTGATCCAACTGTAGAAGAAAATGAAGCAACGCTTCAAGTAGTTTACAATGTAATGCTTATGGGCCAAGGGAAAATTGCTGATAAGAAAAAAGCTTTTATAAACTTTCCTAGAGATTGCATTATGGATGAAATACCAAAACTTCTTCCAAGAGAAAGTATTATAGTTGAGGTGTTAGAGCAAGTTGAACCTACAGCGGAACTTTTAAGTAAATTAAGAGAACTAAAAACACTAGGTTATACAATAGCATTAGATGATGTTAGCGTTAACGGAATGCATAAAGGATTTAAAGACTTAATAGATATTTATAAAATTGATTTTAGGCTTAACTCTAAAGAAGAGAGAGCATTTCTTTTAAGCGAAATAAAAGAAATAAATCCAAGGGCTAAGTTTTTAGCTGAAAAAGTGCAAACTAAAGAAGAACATGATGAAGGAATAAGAACAGGATACTCTTATTTTCAAGGGTTTTTATTTAGTGAACCTAAAATGGTACAAGATAGCGATATAGCAGCAAATAATGTTGTTTATTATAAACTTTTACAAGAATTATTTAGTTATGAATATGATATTGATGCAATCGAAGAAATAATAAAAGGTGATGTTTCTTTAAGCTTTAAGCTTCTTAAATTTTTAAATTCTGGGATGTTTAGTTTTAAAAATCGTGTAAGTTCTATAAGGCAAGCAATCATGCTTTTAGGAGTAGAAGAATTAAAAAAATGGATTTCGCTTATAATTATGAGGTCTATGAGAGCGGGATATGATAGTGAACTCTCTATAAATAGTATCATAAGAGGGCGCTTTTGCGAGTCTATTGTAAACACTATAGATAAAAGAGAAAAATCAAAAGCTTTTATAGTTGGATTATTTTCATTTTTAGATTTATTTATGAGAAAAGATATGGAAGAGGTAATAAGAGAACTTCCAGTTGAAAGTGATATAAAAGAGTCATTGATAAATCCAAATGAAAATTTAAATGGTAAAGTTCTTCAACTTGTAAAAGCTTATGAAGAGATGGATACTGATAAAATTAGAGAACTTTCTAGTGAAATAGGAGTAGATTCTGGTATTTTATTTGGATTATATGCAGAATCTATAGGATGGGCTATAGATATTGTGGAAAAATATTGATTAATTTGGAAAAAAGGGTTTATTTTATTTGTAAAATATTCTATAATAGAGACGGAATTGGAAATTTGATTTCGTTTACAGGGGTGGGGAGAATTATGAGTAAATGTCCTTTTTGGTCGACAGATAGCTCTAATGAAGAATGTTATGATGATTGTCCGATGAAAAGAGAGTTAGGGAAATTGGAGGATTGTGTTTTTCAGGAGTTTTTAGAAGTTGATGATTTAGATTTTGAAGATGAAGGTAATTTAAGAAGTCAAATACCTTTGTTAAATATTTAAAAAGAGGCCTAAAATTTAGGCCTCTTTTTATTTTTGAAATTCGTTAGTTGCAGAGTGTAATAGAGTTTGCTTTAAAGACCATAATTCATCAGACAAATCAACATAGTATGTATGAGGATTTTCAAATCTTAAAATTTCAGGCCATAGCTTAGAAGTTTCTTCTTTGGCTAATTTTTTTGACTCTAAAGTTTCAGGGCACTCATAACAAAGGTTACCTTTGTCAAATATTTTAACCATTAAATCTTTTATATAGTAGTTTTTAATAGTTTTCTTTTTCCAAGTATAAACTGGGTCAAAAATAACTAAAGGTAAACTCTCATCTATTACTTCACCTTGAAGTAATATTAAATCAGCAATTGCTTTATGAGTTGTCTTATCAAATATTCTAACTGTCTTTTTAAATCCAGGGTTAGTTATTTTTTCACTGTTTTCACTAATTTTAATCTTTGGAATTATTTTACCTGACTTTTCTATTGCAACTAATTTATATACTCCACCAAATACAGGTTCAGATTTTGCAGTTATAAGTCTTTCGCCTACACCGAATGAATCTATACAAGCGCCTTGGTTTAATACATCTCTAATTATATGTTCATCTAGAGAATTAGAAACTACAATTTTACAATCAGGGTAGCCTGCATTATCTAAAAGTTCTCTACATTTTTTACTAAGGTATGTTATATCGCCAGAATCTATTCTAATTCCTTTAGGTCTTTTTCCAAGAGGTTTTAAAATTTCATCAAAAACTTTTATAGCATTTGGAATACCAGAACTTAATACGTTATATGTATCTACTAAAAGTAAACATTCATCAGGATAAACCTCAGCCCAAGTTTTAAAGGCATCGTATTCAGTGTCAAATAATTGAACCCAGCTGTGTGCCATAGTTCCATTTGCAGGTATATTAAATTTTTGATCTGCAATAGTACATGCAGTAGAATCACAGCCACCTATAACAGAAGCTCTAGCACCATAAACTGCACCATCGTATCCTTGAGCTCTTCTTGAACCAAATTCCATAACAGTTCTTCCGTTTGCAGCTCTACATATTCTATTTGCTTTTGTAGCTATTAAAGTTTGGTGATTTACAGTTAAAAGAATCATAGTTTCAATAAACTGAGCTTGTATAACAGGCCCTCTAACTGTAACTAAAGGTTCATTTGGGAAGACTGGATTTCCTTCAGGAATCGCCCAAACGTCACATTCAAATTTGAAATTTCTTAAATATTCTATAAAGCCTTCTGAAAAAAGGTTTCTATCTTTTAAATATTTTATATCTTCATCTGTAAACTTAAGAGATGTTAAGTACTCTATAATTTGTTCAACACCAGCCATTATGCAGTAACCACCGCCGTCTGGAACACGTCTAAAGTACATATCAAAATAAGCTATTCTATCTTGCAGATTTTTATTAAAATAACCATTACCCATAGTTAATTCATAGAAATCAACAAGCATAGTTAAATTTCTTTCATCCTTAACATTAAAGTTATTATTTTTAGTCATAATACTCTCCTCTAAAAAAATACTTAAAACTATTGTACAACGATAGCGAAATTATTACAATAATAGTTGTTATTTTATAAATAGTATAGGCTATAATTAAGATAAATAAACATTAAGGAGAAAAAAATGAAATTAGATAAATTCCAAAGTGCAGCAGTAAATTCAACAAATAAAAACACTTTAGTAGTTGCAGCACCTGGTTCTGGAAAAACAACAGTAATAATAAATAGAATAGATAAATTAGTAAGTGAATTTAAAATAGGGATTGGATATATTATAGTTATAACTTTCACAAAGGCAGCTGCTTTAAATATGAAAGAAAGATATAAAAAAAGATTTAATAGAGATAGAGCTCCTTTTTTTGGAACTTTTCACGGATTATTTTATAAAATTCTTTTAAGAGAAGGTTATTCTATAAATATAATTGAAGGGTTTAAGGTAAATAAGCTTATTGAAGGTGTGTTAAAAAAGTTCTCAGATGAAGTAAGCGAAGATAAAATAAAAGAAGTATTAAACGATATATCTCTTTTTAAAAATGCTAGAATACCTTTATCTCAGTTTTCACCTACTATAAAACGAGATATTTTTGAAGAGTGTTATAGAAGGTACGAAGGTTATAAAGAACACGAAAACCTTATGGACTTTGATGATTTAGCGTTAAGAGTTATAGAACTTTTAGAAAATAACGAAAGTGCTTTAAATAATTATAGAAATATTTTTAAATATATATTAGTTGATGAATTTCAAGATTGCGACCAGCTTCAAATAGAGTTTTTAAGTCTTATAAATTCATCAGATGAAAATTCTTTGTTTGCAGTAGGGGATGAGGACCAATGCATCTATTCTTTTAGGGGCTCGAAACCTGAATATATGGTTATATTTGATGAAATATTTGGAGATAGTAAAAAATATTATTTAGCTATAAATTATAGAAGCAATAAGAACATTATAGATGGTTCTAAAAAGCTAATTAAAAATAATGATAATAGAAACGATAAGCTTATAACTTCATTTAAAGAAACTGATGGAATTATAAAGGTTTTTAATCCTTATGATGAAAAGTTTCAAGGTGAAAAGATAGTTGAAGTTATTAAAGAAAATTATAATAACTTACAATATAGTTATAATGAAAATATAGTTTTATATAGAACTAATATGGAAGCTATGTCTTTTATAGATGTTTTTACTAGAAAAGGAGTACCTTTTACTCTTTTAGATAGAGAATATAACTTTTTTGAACATTTTATATGTAAAGATATTCTTACATACTTAAAGTTATCATTAAATATAAACGATAGAGAAAGTTTTATAAGAATAATTAATAAGCCTTTTAGATATATAAGTAAAAGTAATATAGCCTATGTTAAAAACTTTAGAGAAGATAAAAATCCTTTTGATATACTTATAGAAAAAAATGATACAAAACCATTCCAAGCTAAAAGTTTAAGCGACTTAAAAAAAGATATAATATATTTAAATAAATTAACTTTAAGTTCAGCTATACAGTTTATAATTAGCGATTTAGGTTATATGGATTATTTGAAAAAATATGCTGATGATTTTGGACAAAGCTTAGATGATTTAGAGGAAATTTTAGAAGAGTTTAAAATATCAGCTTCAGAATTTAAGACTATTTTTGAATTTTTTGAACATGTTGACAGGGTAAAAGGTGAAATCGAAGATTCTAAAGATAAGTCAGATGAAGATAGAGTTATTTTAAGTACAATCCATAGAGTTAAGGGAATGGAATTTAGAAATGTATTTGTTGCAAACTGCAATGAAGAAACTATACCGCACATTTCAGCTGGAGATTCTGGAGTAGAAGAAGAGAGAAGACTTTTCTACGTTGCAATTACAAGGGCTATAGATAACCTTTATATACTAGCCCCTAAAACAAAGGGCGGTAAGTTTAAAGAAGTATCAAGGTTTATTAAAGAAACTGAATTTAAAACAGAAGAGGAAGAAATTCACGGATTTACAAAAGGGGCTGAAGTTTATCATAATGGCAGAAAAGAGTTGGGAATGATAAAAGAAATTTCAGGAGATAAAATTTCTATACTATTTAAAGATGGAGTAACTAGAAGTTATTCAATAAAGATATTACTTGAAAGAAATCTTTTAATGGGAGTAAATATAAATTCTGAAAGTTGAATATAGAAAATTTATAATATATAATTTAAATTAGGCTCATATTATGACAATATGAGCCTTTAAATATATTAAAATACGAGGAAGTTTTAAATTATGATAGATGAAAATTTTGAAAAGAAGATTATTTTTTCATTAGATATTGGGACGAGATCTATAATAGGTACTGTTGGAAAAATTACAGACGAAAAATTTGAAGTTTTAGAAGAAGTTTATATAGAACATGAAGAGAGAGCTATGATAGATGGGCAAATTCATGATATAAACCTTGTAGCTAAAGTAGTAAATAAGATAAAAATGCAATTAGAAGAAAAACTTGATATAACTTTAAAAGAGGTTTCTATAGCAGCAGCTGGTAGATTTTTAAGAACTGTTTTAGAAAGCGAAGAGATTGAAATCGATGGAGAAGTTGAGATTGATAAAGATATAGTTAGAAGCTTAGAACTTAGTGTAGTTAAAAAGGCTGAAGATACTATAGCAAAAGATACAGAAGGTAAGCTTTATTGCGTAGGTTATTCAGTTAAAAATTACTATTTAAATTCTTTTGTAATAGGTAATCTTTTAGGACATAAGGGTGAGAGAATTTCAGCAGATATCATATCAACATTCCTTCCTAGGTCTGTAGTAGATTCTTTATATACTGTTATGGATAAGGTAGGGCTTAGAGTAAATAGCTTAACCCTTGAGCCGATAGCTGCAATTGAAGCTGTAGTGCCTCAAAAATTAAGGCTACTTAATATTGCCTTAGTAGATATAGGGGCAGGAACATCAGATATTGCAATAAGTTCAAAAGAAAGTATTTCAGCTTATGGAATGGTTCCTATTGCAGGAGATGAAATAACAGAAGTAATAGCACAAGAGTATTTAGTAGATTTTGATTCTGCAGAAGCTATAAAAAGGAAATTAAACACAGAAGAAGTTATAGATTATGTGGATGTTTTAGGACTTGAAAACAGTGTTAAAAGTGAAGAGGTTCTTTTAAAGATAAATTCTATAGTAAGAAAGCTTGCAGAAGCTATAGGAGAAAAGATTCTAGAACTAAACGGAAACAAAGCTCCAAGTGCAGTGTTTTTAGTAGGTGGAGGAGCTCATACTCCAGGACTTATAGATGAAATAAGTGATATTATTTCACTAGATAAAAGAAGAATAGGTATAAAAGATAGAAACGGGATAGATAACTTTATAGGAGAAAATGATTTAGGTTCTGCAGGTGTTACTGTAATTGGAATAGCTTTAAATGGAATAAAAAATAAAGCAGAAGATTTTATAGATGTTATTTTAAATAATAAAAGTATAAGTATGTTTAATTCGCATAAGCACACTATATTAGATGTTTTACTTCAAGCTGGAATACATTCTGCTATGTTAATTAATAAAAATGGTAAGAATTTAAGATTTACTTTAAATGGCAAGAAAAGAATTCTATTTGGAGAAAATGGCGAAGGTGCAAAAATTAAATTAAATGGAAAAGAAGCTAATGTAGATAGTAAAATTTCAGCCTGCGATAAAATAGATATAGAATTTGCACAAAAAGGTAAAGATGCTAAGGCGAAAGTTTTAGATTTATTAGATGAAATTAATAGTACAAGCATATACATAGATGGAAAATTAATTAACTTAAATACGATAGCTTTAATTAATGGAGAATTAAAAGAGTTAGATACATTTATAAAAGAAAATGATGATATTAAAGTAATATTTCCAAATACAATAGGTGATATTAAAAGATACATTTTAAAATCTAGTGATAAATTATTTTTAAATGAAGAAGAGTTAAAAGATGATTATAGAGTAAAAGAAGGGGAAAACTTAAAGAGGAGAGAAGTTATTTCTTTAAAAGAAGAAGTTAAAGTAGAGGAACCCTTATTAGAAAGCATAAGAAATGAAAATACAATAAAAGTTATAGTAAATAACGAAGAGGTTACTTTAAAAGGAAAAGAAGGCTATATGTTTGTAGATATTTTTAATTTTTATGATTTTGATACAGCAAACGTAAAAGGTGAAACTTTAATCTTAACTTTAAACGGAGAAAAGGCAGCTTATACTGATTTAATAAAAGAAAAAGATATTATTGAAGTTAGGTGGAGCTAAAAAATAAGGAGGGGCAAGATGATTAATATTAAAAAAGATATAAAAGATATAAAAAATGAATTAGTAGAAATAAGAAGAGATATACACGAAAACCCAGAGCTAGGATTTGAAGAATTTAGAACTCAAGGACTTATTATAGATCTTTTAGAAAAAGAAGGAATACCTTATAAAAAGGTTGCAAAAACAGGAGTTTTAGGAATTATTAAAGGTGAAGGAAAAGAAAATCCTAATAGATGCATAGGGATAAGAGGCGATATGGATGCACTTCCTATAGAAGAAAAAAACGGATGCCCTTACGCATCTAAAATAAAAGGTAGGATGCACGCTTGCGGACACGACGCCCACACCACTATTCTTTTAGGAGTAGCTAAAGTTTTAAATAAAAATAAAGATAAGTTTAGTGGAACTGTTAAATTATTTTTTGAACCAGCTGAAGAAACTACAGGTGGGGCAGAAATTATGATAAATGAAGGAGTATTAGACTCACCAAACGTAGATTGTGTAATTGGGCTTCACGTAGCTGAAGATGTTGAAGTTGGAACTATTAGAATAAAAAATGGAATGGTAAATGCAGCTTCAAACCCATTTAAAATAACTATAAAAGGTGCGGGCGGTCACGGAGCTCAGCCAAGCGCAACTATTGACCCGATCGTTATAGGTGCAAACGTAGTTACAGCCCTTCAAGGAATAGTAAGTAGAGAAATAAGTGCTGTTAATCCAGCTGTAGTTACTATTGGGAAATTCCATTCAGGTACAGCTCAAAACATTATTCCAGAAGAAGCTATAATTGAAGGAATAATTAGAACTACTACTCCAGAAGATAGAGAATTTGCAATAAAAAGATTAGAAGAAATATCAAAAGGAGTATCAGCTTCACTTAGAGGGGAAGCAACTGTTGAAATTGAAGAGAGTTATCCTTGTTTAATAAATGATTCTGATATAGTAGATTTAATAAAAGAATCTGCAAGTTACGTATTAGGAAGTCAAAACGTAATAGAACAAAAGAATCCTAGTATGGGAGTTGAGAGCTTTGCATATTTTGCAATGGCTAGAAAATCAGCCTTTTATTATTTGGGAACAGGAAATAGTGAAAAGGGCACAGATAAGCCAGCTCATAGTAGATTCTTTAATATTGATGAAGATGCTTTAGAACTTGGGGTAGAGATTCAATGCACTGCAGCTTTAAATTATTTGACAGGTAAGTAAATACAGATTATTCTATTAGAATGGGGAAAGAGATTTACTAAAGAAGTAAAATTAGGAGTTGATTTTAAAAGTGAGAATAGAAATAAGTGCCAACGAAGCAGGACAAAGACTTGATAAGTTTTTAAGAAAGCTGTTAAAAGATGTGCCCCTAAGTGCAATATTTAAAGCTTTAAGAAAAGGCGATATTAGAGTAAATGGGAAAAAACAAAAGGAAAAATATGCTTTAGAAATAGATGATGTAGTAGAAATCAAATATATCCAAAGTAAGGCGAAATCTGAGAAAAAGGAAAACTTTATTAAAGTTGATCCTAAATCAATTAAAATAGTATTTGAAGATGAAAATGTGCTTATAGTTGAAAAATGGCCAGGAGTATTAGTTCATCCAGATGCTAAAGGAAAAGAAGCAACACTAACTGATTATGTATTATCTTACTTAAATGCTAAGGGAGATTACATTCCAGAAAATGAAGTTACTTTTACTCCAGCACCTTGTAATAGATTAGATAGAAATACTTCAGGTATGGTTATCTTTGGGAAAAACTTTGAATCTCTTAGAGAACTTAACAGTATAATAAGAGAAAACGAAGTTAAAAAGTACTATTTAGCTCTAGTAAAAGGAAGAGTTAAAGATGGAATGATGAAGGGGTATATTAAAAAGAATGAAGATGCAAATATCTCAAAAATATACGATAAACAAATTCCAGATTCAAAAGAAATAAAAATGGAAGTTAAGACTATAGAGAGCTGTGGTTCATTCTCATTAATTGAGGTTAACTTAATCACAGGTAGAAGTCACCAAATAAGAGCTCATATGGCTCACGTAGGAAATCCTATAATAGGAGACTCTAAATATGGGGATAGAAAATTAAATTCATTCTTTGACAACAAGTATGGATTAACATTCCAATATCTATATGCATACAAACTAAACTTCAGAGATGTTGATGGAAAGTTAGAATACCTAAAAAACAAAACTATAACACATAGTTTACCACCGATATTTAAAAAAATAAAAAGAGATGTATTTAGATTTGAAATTTAGATAGGGGATTATTATGAGAGAAGAGTCATCATCTACAAAAGGTTTTATGATACTTTCTCTTGCAGGGATATTAGCAAAATTATTATCAGCGCTATATGTTCCGCTTCTAAACCAAATAATAGGAGCGGAAGGTGTTGGTATATATGCTAGAAGTTATGATATCTTTATATTCGTTTATGCTATAGCAAGTATGGGATGTCAACCAGCCGTTGCAAAGATCGTATCAGAGATAAGAGCAGTAGGAAACGAAGAGGATGCAATTAAAGCATTAAAAGTTAGCAGAAGAGTATATGCTATAATTGGGGGAGGACTTACAGTTCTTCTTATGATTTTAGCATTTCCTATAGCCCATTTAGCAGATATTTCATCATCTGCTTATGCAATTTTTGCCTTAGCTCCAAGTATAGTTCTTACCGCTGTTTTATCTTCTTATAGAGGATATTTTCAAGGTAGAAATGAAATGACATCAATAGCAGTTTCACAAGTTTTAGAACAAATTTTAAATGTAGTTATAAGTTTGTTGTTTGCATTTATTTTAGTACAAATAAGTCTTCCTTTAGGTAGTGCTGGAGGAAATGTTGGTACTTCAGTTGGTGCTTTAATAGCTTGTTTTTACTTAATACATATTTATGATAAAAAAGAGTATGAAGAACAAATACTAAAAATGCCAAAACCTGAAAAGAGAGTGAGCGTAGATACAATTTTAAGAAAACTTGTAAAATATGGACTTCCAATCACTCTTAGTGCAGGGATTCAAAACTTTGGTGGACTGGTTGATATGGTTAACGTTAACGGAAGATTATTACATGCAGGGTTTACATCAGTTGAAGCTGATACTTTGTATGGATTACTATATAACTATAAAGTGTTATTAAGTGTTCCGCTTATAATAGTTACAGCACTTGGAACGACTATATTACCTAGGGTTTCAAAGGCAGCTTATTTAAGAGATAGAAAAGAGATAAAGTCTAGTTTAAACTTTGCACTAAGACTTACTCTTTCAATAACTATTCCAGCAGCTGTAGGGCTTGCTGTTTTAAGCGATGATGTTTACAAACTTTTATATGGTGGAATAGAAGGTTCAAACCTTATGGTTTATGGATCCTTTATAGTTATATTTATGGCTGTATCTCAAATACAAGGAGTTGTACTTCAAGGAATAAGCCAATTTTATCCTATGCTAATATCTTTTACTATAGGGATAGTTCTTAAGATAATTGCAAACTTTATTTTTGTTGGAATACCAAACATAAATATTATGGGTGTACTTATTGGTAATTTCTTGTGTTATGCAGTTCCAACTGTTATAAACGCTATTATAATAAAAAGACATGCAAAGATACATGTACCTCTTATAGGTAATATTGTTAAACCTTTAATTGCATCAGCATTTATGGCTTTAGCAATAATAGGTCTTAAAAATCCAATAAATGTAATATTGACTTTTACAGGAACTAATAGAATGATAGTATTTATCTATACTATGGTTTTAATAGGTGTTGGAGGATTAGTTTACTTTATTATAATGGTAATGCTAGGTGGAATACGTAAAAGAGATATAGATTCTGTATCTACAAAGGTATATAAATTATTACCTAGATTTATAAGAAAAAAATTAAAATAACATAAAAAATGCTATGAAAGAATAACTTTCATAGCATTTTTTTTATTCAGTTCCAAACCTTGATATAAATGCAAAAAATAAAAAAGACAGTATTATTAAAATTATTACTTCTATAGTTTTTAAAGGTGCTAAAACTTGAGCCACAAACAATTTGAACAAAAAGAAAAATAATACACCTATTAATAAAAATATAGTAAAATCAAAAACTGGAATATGAACTTTTAAGACTTTTTTAATTTCTCTTATACTTATAAAAAGTGAAACTAAAGAAGTTAAAAGTAAAGATATACTATAAGAATAAATATTTATAGAAGGTATACCTGTAAAAATAAATAATGAAATAAGTTCAACTACCGCTATAGTTATAGTTACTTTAACTATAGTACCTTGCTTATTTAAACCATTTAATATTCCAAACATAGTTGATGCTAAGAAAAATATAGGTGCTGCAAGAGAAGAAGCTTTAATGTAATTTCCTAAATCAACTCTATCAAAAAAAAGATTTCCAAGCTCGTTTGGAACAAGGTTACAAATCACCGTAGTTGCAATCCCTAATATAAAAGCAGTTTTCATAACTGTGTTTATTCTTTTAGTAGCTTCGTATTCATTTCCACGACTTAAACTTTGCGATAGGTCTGGGACGAGTAGACTGTTTATAGAACCTACAACTATTAAAGGTATTGCAATAATTGAAACTGCCATACCTGAGTATCTTCCTATCATAGAAAGAGATTCCCCATAAGTAAAACCAGCATGTATAAGCCGCCTTGGTACTAGAAGAGTTGAAAATGTAGAAAATATACTTCCTATAAATCCGTTTAAGCAAAGAGGAAGAGATACAACTAACACATTAAACAAAAGTTGTGCGCGGCCTTCTGTAGGTTTATTTATAAGATGTTTGTTTTTCGATTTTAATCTTCTATAGTAAAAGTATAGTAAAATTAAACTCTGCATTTCACCTATAGCAAGAGAGATATAGGCTAAAGTCACTAGGGTTCTTAAATTTACCGAATTAAAAGAAAAAACTAAAAGTCCTATTGTTATTATTCTCATACCCTTTTCTAAAATATCTATAATAGCCGGAATTTTAATTTTAGAAAGACCTAAAAAATATCCCTTTAAAATATTAGAAAGTGCAATAAAAACCATAGCAGGACAAGCAACCCTTATAGCGTTAATAGTCCTAGTGTCAGATACACCAAATTCACCTATAAATGGTGCAAATACAAAAACTAAAATTCCAATTAAGATTGCCCAAACAAAGTTAAAAATAGCAACAGTTTTAATAGTTTTATCTAGATTACCATATTCTTTCTTTCGTGAGTATACTGCTGAAACTCTAGAAATAGCAGCAACTATACCAGCTGTCATTAAACATATAAAGAGATTGTAAAGTGGCATAACAAGGTTATAAAGTCCCATACCTTCAGCGCCTAAAAGCTTAGATAAATTTATAGAGAAAATAAAACCAAGTATCCCAGTTGTTATGTTTGAAGCTGTTAAAAGAAAAGAATTTTTAAAAAAATTATCCTTTTCCAAGCTAAATCACTCCTTTACCTTTAATAAAAGATATTCGAGAAAGTTTATAAATATACAATAATTAATTTAAGTTTTATTAATTAAAGTGGAATATTAAATATACTAATTCAAATATAAATTAAAAGGAGTTTATTTGTGATGGGGTGAATTTAGTGAAAAGGCTTATATTTTTTTTATTAAGTGGGATATTTATAGTTAGTAGTTCGCTTTTTATTTATATGTATACAAACAGATATGAAGTTAAAACCTTTGAAGATGAGATAGATAGCAAATTATTTTTAAAAGGAGTTAATGATTCTAAAGCAATAGCTAAAGATGATGAAGGGTATTTATATATAGCGTTTGAAAATGAAATTACAAAGATAACAGATGAAGGTGAGGTTATAAAAAGTATAAAAAATAGGGAGTTTTCTATAGATGATATAGAAATAAAAGAAGAGAGGATATATATTTTATCAAAAGATAAATTATATAGTTTAAATTTAGATGGTGATGATAAAAAAGAAATAGTTAAAGATATTCCATTTGGAGATGATTTAGATAGAAAACTGCTTGGAAAAGATGGCTATATATATCTAAGTATCGGTACCTTTACAAACTCAGGTATAGCAGATGAAAGTGATTTTTTTGAAGAAAAGAAAAAAGATTTAAGCCCTATAGAGTTAAAATTAAGAGGAATAAATTATGGAAAGAAAAATACTGGGGCTTTTAAAGAGTTTGGAGATTCAAGTAAAGAAGGGGAGAAAATAAGTAAAAGCAAAATTGGAAATGCGTCATTAATTAAGATAGATGTAAATAAAGAAGAGATAGAAACTTTTGCAAGTGGGGTAAAAGATATAAAAGGAATTGACTATAAGTCAAATGGGGAAATATATGGAGTGGTTAGTGGAATGAAAAATGAAGGAGATAGGCCTGTTTTAAGAGATTCTGATTATATATATAATTTAAAAGAAGGCTCTTGGTATGGGTGGCCTGACTTTTCAGGAGGGGATCCTATTTCATCTCCTAGATTTACAGATAACTTAAAAATAGAAAATCTTTTATTAAATCCACCTAAAGAGAACGTTGATGGACCTTACTATCAGCATGACTCTGTTAATTCAATAGAATGTTTAGCTATAGATAGAGATGGGATTCTTTTAGAAAAAGACTCAATTTTATATTATGATAGTAAAACTTTAGAACTTTTAAGTTTAAATAATAAAAGGGAGTTAACTAAAATAATCCGTTTAAAAGAAGGAAACGAAATTATAGATGTATTATTTTTAAAAGATAAGTGCTTGCTTTTAGAAAAAGAAAATGGAGTTATATATGAAATTTATAATAGTAATTTGATAAGTTCAAAAAAAGTAATTCCTAAAGCTATTATAATTATAGTGGTTTTAATAACTTTAATGGCATTAGTTATAGTAGTTAATAAAATATTAAAAAGAAAATATAGATAAGATAGATATTCATAATTAGGTGTTTTTTTAAAAGTATAAATGTATTTTTGATTAAACACCTCTTTTAAAATAAATAAAATTAGTTTAAAATATGTAAATAAATGGTAAAATGAAAGAAAAAACTAAAGGGGTGTAAAAATGGGAAAAACATTATTAATTAATTTATCAAATTTTAAATTTAAAGGAGACGTACTAGATATAACTTGCGAAGACCACGGCGTTATTTATAATATATCAAAAGATATAGACGATGAAATCTCAGCAGATTATATAGAAGGTGATTCGGAAACTGCCTTAAAAAATAGGGAATACGATGCTTGCACTTTGTTTTTTAGTTTAAGTAAGCTTTGGAAAAATGAAAGTAAAGAAAATTTAATAGAAGATATAAGTAAACATATTAAAATAAATGGTAAGATATATATATGGGATATAAATAAAAACATAGGAGAAATAGTAGATAATAGTATAAAGGTAGTGTTACCAAAAGGTGAATTAAAAGAATTTAAAATAAAGAATCTAAACCCATTTTCTTCTTCTAATATAGAAGAAACTAAAAAAATTCTTGAAAAAAGTTATAAAATAGACGAAACTAGAATTTGGGAAGAGATGCATTTTATAGAGGGAACAAAATTATAACTAGGAGATGAAGATATGAAAGTTTTACTTACAGCTATAAACTCTAAATTCGTTCACAGCAATTTAGCTGTTAGATATTTAAAGGCGTTTACAAAGGATATGGATTTTGATTGTAATATAAGAGAGTTTTCTATAAACGATAGAGAAGAGAAAATATTAGAAGAAATTATAAAAGAAAGACCAGACCTTGTGTCTTTCTCTACATATATTTGGAATGTTGAGATGGTAATAAGATTAGCAAATCTTATAAAAAAGGTTGATTCGTATATCGAAATAATGTTTGGAGGACCAGAAGTGACATATGATAGCATGGTTTTCTTAAAAGAAAATGTAGGAGATTATGTAATTCAAGGTGAAGGTGAAAAAACATTTAAAGAGTTAGTTGAATATAAATTAAACCTTAGAGAAATTGATAGTATAAGAGGATTAGTTTATAGAGAAAATAATGAAGTAAAGTTTAACGGTACTAGACCTCTTATGAATATGGATGAAATAGTATTTCCATACGAAGAAGATGAAAACCTTGATAACAAGATAGTTTATTATGAAGGTTCTAGAGGTTGTCCATTTAACTGCAAATATTGTTTATCATCAACTACGCATGGGGTTAGATTCCATAACATAGAAAGAGCTAAAAAAGAACTTCAATACTTTATAGACAAAAAAGTAAAACTTGTTAAATTTGTTGATAGAACATTTAACTGTAATCACAAATTTGCAATGGAGATTTGGGAGTTTTTAATAAATAGCGATACAGAAACTCAATTCCACTTTGAAATATCAGCAGATATATTAAAAAAAGAGGAATTAGAATTACTTAGAAACTGCCCTGAAGGAAGATTTCAATTTGAAGTAGGAGTTCAAACTACAAACGATAAGGTTTTACATAATATAAATAGATTCGTTAACTTTAGTGATATTAAAGAAAAAGTAGTAGAGCTTTTATCAATAAGAAATATAAAGCAGCACTTAGACCTTATAGCTGGACTTCCAGGGGAAGATTACAGTTCGTTTGTAAATTCTTTTAATGACGTTCACTCAATTAGACCAGAAGAGATTCAACTAGGTTTTCTAAAACTTTTAAAAGGTTCTTCTATGAGAGAAGAGGCTGATATTTGGGAGATGAAATATTCAGATTATCCACCATATGAAATATTAAGCACAAAGGATATAAGTTATCTAGAATTGCTTAAACTTAAGAAAGTTGAACATATGGTCGATAAATACTATAATGGGCAAAAATTCAACAATACTTTAAAATATTTTTATCCAAAATACGAAAAACCTTTTGATTTCTTTAATGATTTATCAAAAATATACGAAAACAAAGGATATTTCGACAGAAGCATAGGAAATAATGAATATTATAAACTTTTTTTAGATTTTAATTATGAAATCTTAAAAGAAGATAACTATGCACTTAGAGAAATTTTAAGATATGATTATTTACTTCAAAACAAAAAAAGAGGAATGCCTGAGTTTTTAAAAGGTGATTTAACTAGAGAAGAAGAGGGTAAAATAAAGGATTCTCTTAGGGAAGAGTACTCTTTTAGAATTTATACTGTAGAAAAATTCAATATAGATATTGAAGCATTTTTAGCAAAAGGGGAAGTTGTTAAAAAAGAAATCTATGCAGTAGTTGATAATGATAAAAATATTATATTCATTTAAATTATTATATAAGACAAATTTCTCATAAATTTTTAATAAACTTTAAACAATTTATACAAATTATAAATTAGAACGGTTATAAAAATTAAGAAATTTATTGAAATTGTCCACAAAAAGTGTATAATAGTAAATATGAACTAAAAAGTAATTAATACTATATTAAGTATTAATTCATATATTATTGATTAACTTGCAAAGGTGGTGAGATTTTGGCATTAGAAGCAATAAAGGAAATAAAGAGCGCAGAGGCAAAAGCAGATGAAATGATAAACACTGCAAACGTTAATGCAAAAGAGATTGTTCAAAAGGCTACCGCTGAGGCTGTAGAAAAATACAACTCTATCCTAAGTGATGCTAAGGCTAAATGCGATAGTATCATTCAAGATGCTGTAGATTCTGGAAATAAAGAAGCAGAACCTATCCTAGCTAAAGGAAAAGAAGAAGCTAAAGGTATTCTAGATATAGCAGATGAGAAAAAAAATAATGCTGTAAAATTAGTGATTGAGAGGATAGTGAAAATTCATGGCAATAGTTAAGATGAATAAGTTCACCTTACTAAGCTTTGAAGAAAACAAAGCATCACTACTTGAAAAGCTTCAAAACTTTTCAGAAATAGAATTTATAAACCTTCAAGACGAAAAAGTTCTAGAAGAAAATGAAATTCTAAGTGATCTTACTAAAGATTCAATTGATTCAGAGTTTGCTAAGAGTGAAGAGGATTTATCTAAAGTTAAGTTTGCTTTAGAGTTCTTGAAAAACTACGTACCTCCAAAATCATCAATCAAGGCTATGAAAGAAGGAAAGAAAACTTTAAGTGCTAGCGAGTTAAAAGCTAATGTAGAAAAGAGTGATTGGGAAACTCTTTACGAAAAGCTTAAAGAAAAAGAATTACATCTTTCAAATCTTGATAATGAAAAAACTAGACTAGAAGGTGAAAACGAAACTCTTAAACCTTGGGAAGGCCTAGATTGTCCTTTCTCTGAAATAAGAAGTTTAAAAGTACCTTACTTCTTAGGTAGTGTAAGTAACCAGTACAAAGAAGAACTAGTTAATTCACTTGGAGATTCTTACGTAGAAATTATCTCTTGTGATAATCAAGATATGTATTTATTAGTTATTACAGGTGATGAGAAAAAAGAAGAGGTTGAAGAAGTTTTAAGAGGTTTTGGATTTAGTTCATTTAAAACAGAAGAAGCAGATTCACCAATAAAAGTTATCCATACAAACATGGATAGAATTGAAAAGATAAATGCAGAAAAGTTCTTTATAAAAGAAGAATTACAAGCATTAGAAAAAGAAGTTGAAACTCTAGAACAAGTTTATGATTACTATCATAACGAAAACTCAAGAAATGGAGTAGCTACAAACTTCTTAAAAACTGATACTATGAGCATTATTCAAGGGTGGGTTGCAGTATCAGATAATAACGATTTAGAAAAAGTAATTAAAGATTCTATAGGAGAAGACTACTATCTAACATTTGAAGATGTTAAAGAAGAAGAGATAGATATAGTTCCTATAAGACTACAAAATAATGCAGTTAATAAGTCATTTGAAACTATCACAGAAATGTATAGTATGCCAAGATATGACGACATAGACCCAACACCATTTTTAGCACCGTTCTTCTTATTATTCTTTGGAATGATGGTTGCAGACGTTGGATATGGATTATTATTATGCATAGGTTCATTTATAGCATTAAAAGTATTTAATTTAGATAACAAGCAAGAGCAGTTTGCTAAGTTCTTCTTTTATTTAAGTTTTCCAACAATGGTATTTGGACTGATTTATGGATCTTTCTTTGGAGATTTAATACCGCTTCCAAAGCTTATTGATACAAATAAAGATGTAAACACTATTCTTATTATGTCAATAGTATTTGGGGTTATTCAAATATTTGTTGGTCTTGCAATTAAAGCTTACGTTTTAATAAGAGATGGAAGAGCAAAAGATGCTTTTTATGATGTAGGATCATGGGTAATTACTTTAGTTTCTATCGGATTACTTATAGCTGGATTTGGTTTTGCAAAATACACAATGATAATCGGTATGATTCTTATAGTTCTTACACAAGGTAGAGAAGCAGAATCAGTTGGAGCAAAGCTTGGTGGAGGATTATATGCTTTATACGGTATTACTGGGTACATAGGAGACTTAGTATCTTACACAAGACTTATGGCTTTAGGATTAGCTGGTGGTTCAATTGCAGGTGCATTAAACCTTATAATTGGAATGCTTCCAGGAGTAGCTTTAATAGTACTTGGACCAGTATTATTTATACTATTCCACATATTTAACTTAGGTTTATCATTACTTGGAGCTTATGTTCACACTTGTAGATTAGAATACGTTGAGTACTTCTCAAAATTCTATGAAGGTGGCGGAAAACCATTTGTTCCATTTAAAACATTAGACAAATTTATAAATATTAAAAAAGAAATTTAGGAAATTTTTAGGAGGATTAGAATTATGGAAATTACAACTTGGGCTGGCTTTTTATCAAACCCAGCAAATTACGGAGGATTTATTTTAGGTGCTTTAGGAATAGCTTTAGCAGTAGGTTTATCAGGTATAGGATCAGCTAAAGGGGTTGGTTTAGTAGGTGAAGCAGCAGCAGGATTAATGACTGAACAACCAGAAAAATTCGGTAAAGCGTTAGTTCTTGAATTATTACCAGGTACACAAGGTTTATATGGTTTCGTTATAGGTTTCGTTGTTATGACTAAATTAAGTCCAGAAACAACTTTAGCACAAGGTTTATATCTTTTATTAGCATGTTTACCAATAGCTATCGCAGGTTTATGGTCAGGTATAGCACAAGGTAAAGCAGCAGCAGCTGGTATCCAAATATTAGCTAAAAAACCAGAGCACAACACTAAAGGTATCATCTTTGCAGCAATGGTTGAAACTTACGCACTATTAGGATTCGTTATCTCATTCTTATTAATAAACAACTTATTTTAATTAGAAAATAAATATTAAGAGATTGGGGAAGTGAAGTTATGTCAGTTGAAAACATAAAAAAGTTAACTTCCAAAATCACTAGTGATGCGGAAGCTAAAAGAGATAGCATACTAGCGAAAGCAAACGAAGAAAAAGCTAAAATATTAGAAAAAAAAGAAGCAGAAGCTAGAAAAGCTGAAACAGAAATGATTTTAAAGTCTGAAGCAGAAGCTAAGACTAGAAAAGAAAGAATAGTATCTAGTGCAGAGCTTAAAGTTAGAAATGAAAAACTTGAAGCTAAGCAAAATATTATAAGTCAAGTATTTGAGATGAGCGTAGAAAGCCTATGTAAAATGTCAGATGCTGAAATTAAAAAATTCGTTATGGATACAATTTTAAATTCACAATTAGATGGTGATGAAAAAGTTATAATAAGCCAAAACGAAAAAGGAATAATAACTGAAGAGTTTATTAAAGAAGTTAATTCAAAACTTTCAGAAAACGGAAGAGTTGGAGAACTTACTTTAGCTAAAGAGGTTAGAAACTTTAAAGGTGGATTCATCTTAGAAAAGAATGGTGTTGAAATTAATAATACTTTTGAAGCTTTAGTTAGCGCTTTAAGAGATGAATTAGAATTTGAAGTTGCAAGTGTTTTATTCAATTAAGGAGGAGAGCAAATGAATCCAATGCAGTTTACTCAAGTTATACCAAGACTTAGAGTGTTAGAGACAAGACTCCTTGATAAAGCGAAATTAGACAGAATGATAGATGCAAGTTCACCACAAGAAGCTCTAAAAGTTCTTGGGGAATCAGAATATGCAAATGTTTTATCTGGCGTTAAAAGAGCAGAAGATTATGAGATGGTCTTAAGTTCAGAACTAAAAAGGGTTTATGAGCTTATGTACGATGCATCTCCTTCAAAGGCTCTTATAGATATAATGAGTATCAAATATGATTATCACAACATTAAAGTTTTAATTAAGGGAATGAAACTTAAAAAAGACTTTAGTGAAATGCTTATTCCAGTTGGTAAGATAGATTTACAAACTTTAAAGCATAGCGTTTTAAATAACAATTTAAGTGATCTAAATGAAAACATGAAAAATGGTATCATAAGAGCAAACGAAGATTTTGACTCTAATAAAGATCCTCAAAAAATTGATATTATATTAGATAATGCAATGTTTGAAGAATTAAAAACTATAGCTAAAGGCTTAGATGATAAGTTTGTTACTAAGTATGTTAGAGTTTTAATAGACTTAACAAACTTAAAAACTTTACTTAGAGTTAAAAAGCAAAGCAAAGGTAAAGATTTCCTTTCAGAAGTAGTTATAGAAGGTGGATTTATAGATGTTGATACTTTAGTATCATTATTAAATGATTCAGCTGAAAATATAGCAAACAAATTATCATATACTGATTATTCAGAAATACTTAAGCTTGGAATGGATGATTTCTCAAAAACTAACTCAGCTAGTGAACTTGAGAAATTAACAGATAACTACATCATGAAAATGATGAAAGAAGCTAAGCTTATACCATTTGGTGTTGAGCCATTACTAGCTTATATCTATGCTAAAGAAACAGAGATAAAAGTAGTAAGAATAATCATGGTTGGTAAACTCAACAACGTTACAGGGGAAGTAATAAGAGAAAGGCTGCGTGATATTTATGTATAAGAAGATTGGTGTCGTTGGTGACAAAGACTCAGTTTTAGCATTTAAAGCACTAGGAATTGATGTTTTTCCAGTTGTAGAATCAGAAGAAGCTAGAAAAACAATCGATAGATTAGCTATGACAGATTACGCAGTTATCTTTGTAACTGAGCAAGTTGCAAAAGATATTGAAGAAACTATTGAAAGATACAATAGAGTAACACTTCCAGCTGTAATATTAATTCCAAGTAATCAAGGATCATTAAATATAGGAATGCAAAGAATCAGCGATAACGTAGAAAAAGCTGTCGGCGTAAATATTCTATAAGGAAGGTAGGTTTTGCAAGTTGAAGACCGGAAGAATAATTAAAGTTTCAGGACCATTAGTTGTTGCTGAACAAATGGATGAAGCTAACATTTTTGACGTATGTAAAGTAGGAGAAAAAGGTCTTATCGGTGAAATCATTGAAATGAGAGACGATAAGGCATCTATTCAGGTATATGAAGAGACTTCAGGAATAGGACCTGGGGACCCAGTTGTAACAACAGGAGAACCTCTAAGTGTTGAACTTGGACCAGGACTAATCGAAGCCATGTTTGATGGAATACAAAGACCACTAGATGAGTTTATGAAAGCTGCTAAATCAGACTTCTTAACTAAAGGTGTTTCTGTTAAATCATTAAACAGAGAAAGAAAGTGGGATTTCGTTCCTACTTTAAAAATTGGAGATGAAGTAAACGAAGGAGATGTTTTTGGAACAGTTCAAGAAACTCCAGTAGTTCTTCACAAAATAATGGTACCAGTTGGAGTATCAGGTAAAATAAAAGAAATAAAATCAGGTGAATTCACTGTTGACGATGTTGTTTGTGTAATAGAAACAGCTAATGGAGATAGAGAACTTACTATGATGCAAAAGTGGCCTGTAAGAAAGGGAAGACCTTATGCAAATAAGTTAAACCCAGTTGCACCACTTACTACAGGACAAAGAGTTATAGATACATTCTTCCCAGTTGTTAAAGGTGGAGCAGCTGCAGTACCAGGACCTTTCGGTGCAGGTAAAACAGTAGTACAACACCAAGTAGCTAAATGGGGAGATGCTGAAATAGTTGTTTACGTTGGATGTGGAGAGCGTGGAAACGAAATGACAGACGTTTTAAACGAGTTCCCTGAATTAAAAGACCCTAAAACTGGGGAAAGCTTAATGAAGAGAACAGTTCTTATCGCAAACACTTCAAACATGCCAGTTGCAGCTAGAGAAGCATCAATATATACAGGTATCACTATCGCTGAGTACTTCAGAGATATGGGATATTCAGTAGCTATCATGGCTGACTCAACATCAAGATGGGCAGAGGCTCTAAGAGAAATGTCAGGAAGACTTGAAGAGATGCCAGGTGATGAAGGTTACCCAGCATACCTTGGATCAAGACTTGCTGATTACTATGAAAGAGCTGGTAAAGTTGTTTGTTTAGGAAATGACGGAAGAGAAGGAGCAGTTACAGCTATCGGTGCAGTATCACCTCCAGGAGGAGATATTTCAGAGCCAGTTACTCAATCTACTTTAAGAATAGTTAAAGTTTTCTGGGGACTAGATGCTCAACTTGCTTACCAAAGACACTTCCCATCAATTAACTGGTTAAACTCATATTCATTATATGGTGATAGAATCGGTAAATGGATGGATGAAGAAATTGCAAGCGACTGGTCAGAACTTAGAACTAGAGCTATGGCACTTCTTCAAGAAGAAGCAAACTTACAAGAAATCGTAAGACTTGTTGGTATAGATGCTCTTTCAGAAGGCGATAGATTAAAACTTGAAATCGCTAAATCAATAAGAGAAGATTACCTTCAACAAAACGCTTTCCATGAAGTTGATACTTATACTTCATTAAATAAGCAACATAAAATGTTAAGCCTTATCCTTAAATTCCAAACTGAAGCTGAAAGAGCTTTAGAAAACGGAGTTTACCTAGATAAAATCTTAGGTATGGATGAGATTAGAGATAAAATAGCAAGAGCTAAATATATCTCAGAAGAAAATATCCAAAACATTGATCAAATTAGCGTTGACCTAACTCATGCAATGGATAAATTAATCAGCGAGGGAGGGGCTTTCTAGATGCTTAAAGAATATAGAACAGTAACTGAAGTTGTTGGACCTTTAATGGCTGTTGATGGCGTTGAAGGAGTTAAATACGACGAGTTAGTTGAAATAGAATTACAAAATGGAGAAAAAAGAAGAGGTAAAGTTCTTGAAGTTAACGGTTCAAGAGCAATGGTACAGATCTTCGAAGGTTCTTCAGGAATTAACTTAAAAGGAACTAAAGCAAAATTCTTAGGAAGACCACTTGAAATTGGTGTTTCAGAAGATATGCTTGGAAGAGTCTTTGATGGTATGGGAAGACCAATAGACAATGGTCCTAAAATAATACCAGAAGAGAGAAGAGATATAAACGGTGAAGCTATAAACCCAATGGCTAGAGACTATCCATCAGAATTTATTCAAACTGGTATCTCAGCTATCGATGGACTTAACACTCTAGTAAGAGGACAAAAACTTCCTGTTTTCTCAGGATCAGGACTTCCACACGCTGAACTTGCAGCTCAAATTGCAAGACAAGCGAAAGTTTTAAATTCTGATTCAAAATTCGCTGTTGTATTTGCAGCTATAGGTATTACTTTCGAGGAAGCACAATTCTTCGTAGATGAGTTTAAAGCTACAGGGGCTATAGATAGATCAGTTCTATTTATGAACCTTGCATCAGACCCAGCTATCGAGAGAATAGCAACTCCAAGA
The DNA here is from genome assembly GCF_024705715.1 of Clostridium sp. LY3-2. NCBI lineage: Bacteria > Bacillati > Bacillota > Clostridia > Eubacteriales > Clostridiaceae > Clostridium > Clostridium sp. LY3-2. The sequence continues at coordinate 71,531 of NZ_JAMDLQ010000047.1, read as the reverse complement.
ATGGCACTTACAACTGCTGAGTACTTAGCATACGAAAAAGGAATGCACGTACTTGTTATAATGACAGATATCACAAACTACGCAGAAGCTCTAAGAGAAGTTTCAGCTGCTAGAAAAGAGGTTCCAGGAAGAAGAGGATACCCAGGATATCTATATACTGACCTTTCAACTTTATATGAAAGAGCTGGTAGATTAAAAGGAAAAGAGGGTTCAATCACTCAAATTCCAATACTTACAATGCCAGAAGATGATAAAACTCACCCAATCCCTGACTTAACAGGATATATAACTGAGGGACAAATAATTCTTTCAAGAGAATTATACAAAAAAGGTATAATGCCTCCAATAGATGTTTTACCATCACTTTCAAGACTTAAAGATAAAGGTATAGGAAAAGGAAAAACTAGAGAGGATCATGCTGATACTATGAACCAATTATTCTCAGCATATGCTCAAGGTAAGCAAGCAAAAGAATTATCAGCTATCTTAGGAGAGTCAGCTCTTTCAGAAACTGATAAAGCTTTCGCAAAGTTCGCTGAAGCTTTCGAAAACGAATATGTTTCTCAAGGTTTCACAGCTAACAGAACTATCGAAGAAACACTTAACCTTGGATGGAAGTTATTAAGACTTCTTCCTAGAACAGAGCTTAAGAGAATCAGAGATGAATACCTTGAAAAATATATGCCAAGAGAGGAAGAATAGTCTATGGCAAGATTAAATGTGAATCCTACAAGAATGGAGCTAAGTAAGCTGAAGAAAAGATTAGCTACAGCTACTAGAGGTCATAAACTTCTTAAGGATAAGCAAGACGAGTTAATGAGACAATTCATTAACTTAGTCAAATATAACAATGAGCTTAGAAAAGCCGTTGAAGATGAACTTCAAGGTTCTTTAAAAGACTTTGTTATGGCTAGAGCCGTTATGAGCTCTGAGTTTTTAGAAGAAGCTATAGCTTATCCTAAGGAAAGCATCGCAGTTGAAGTTGGAAATAAAAACATAATGAGTGTTAACGTGCCTGTTATGAACTTTAAAAGACAACTTGAAGGCGATGAAGGTAGCATATTCCCATACGGTTTTGCAAACACTTCATCAGAACTTGATGACGCTATTACAAAACTTTACGGTATAGTACCAAAGCTACTTGAATTAGCAGAGGTAGAAAAATCATGTCAGCTTATGGCAGATGAAATAGAAAAGACTAGAAGAAGAGTTAATGCTCTTGAATATATGACAATTCCTCAACTTCAAGAAACTATCAAGTATATCAGAATGAAACTTGATGAAAACGAAAGAAGTGCTTTAACTAGACTTATGAAAGTTAAGAGTATGATAGAGCAAAGAGGATAGTATTTAATAAATCCCTAGGAGAAAATATCCTAGGGATTTATTTTTTTTTTTACATAGTGCCTATATCAGAAATTTTCCATTCTCCATCTGAATTTCGAATCAGGTAATATAGTTTTTCTGTATCTCCACTATCTATAGGTTCTTTTTTCTCGTCAATATATTTTATATAGTAATCAACTTTGTAAATTATTAAGTCTTTATATTCTAAGTTATCTTTATCTTTGAAATTTTTTATATAGGAATCGTATAATCTTATATCTTCTTCTAAAGTGATTTTATTTAACGTAACATAGTTTAAATTAAATAATCTAAAGTTTGATTCCTGATTTCTTTCTGTAGGGGTTAGGAGACTACGTAAACCTTCTTCATCTTTTTTATTCATAAAATCCATATAGGATTCAATTACTTTTTTTGCTTCAAGATTATCAGTTATAACAGGCTTTTCTTTAGTAGGTTGATCATTTTTTATAATATCGGAACCGCATTGTGAAAATAAGATTGTTATTATAATTAACATACTGGGTAATATAAATTTTTTTTTCATTTTAAACCTCATTTCTTTTCATTAATTATATGTTAAAATTTTACATAAAGCAATATTATATAAATTTGCGATGGTTACTTTAGGAGAAATTAAATTAACTAAATGGGAGATTAAAAAGGAAACACCTACTCACTTTCGTACTTTAAAAGGAAACACCTATTCACGTTCGTTCTTAGGTGTAAGTTCAACTGACTAAATCGAAGATTTAGAGTTTCACTTAACTTCCACCAAACCAAATGGAAGATTTGTAATAAAGAAACCCGAGTCGCTAATGCTCCTTGGGTAAGTTCACCTGACCAAATTAGAAATTTGGAGGCTCACTTATTACAAAAGTATTAATTCATTTGTAAATGGTTAGTATTAATAGTATAATACTAGAGTAATATGTATTAAATATAAGTGTACTCAGATAGTTAGGAGATTAGATTGGTATGAATTATATTATTGAATTCATAGTAACATTTGGAATCGTGGCATCATTGACTCCGATACTTATGAAATGGTTTCATAAAATTGGGTTTACTGACAAGCCTACTAAAAGAAAGAAACATAAGAAAATTACACCACTTTGCGGTGGTTTAGGAATGTATATAGGTTTTTTTATTACTTTTTTTGTATTTGCAGAAGAGCCTCCAGAAAAAGCTTTTTGGATTTTTGTTGGTTCTACATTAATAGTAGCAATAGGGTTAGTTGATGATTACTTTAAGGCTATAGGAAAGGAGTTTCCTATATTCCCAAGGTTAGTTATTCAGGTTTTGGCGGCTATATTAGTTTACAAAGCTGGTATTTCGTTTACGGGATTTACAAACCCTTTCACTGGTGTTTATATAGAGCCTAACACATTTTTACAGTTTGTACTGACTGTAACTTGGATTTTCGGTGTTACAACGGTAATAAACTGGTCAGATGGAATGGATGGTTTAGCTGGGAGTATTTCAGTTATAGCAAGTGGAACATTTTTCATTGCAGCTATAATACTTATGCAAGTTGAATCAGCTAGTATGTCTATAATTTTAGCTGGTGCTATAGTTGGATTTTTAGTCTACAATAAATATCCTGCAAAGGTTTTTATGGGAGATTCTGGAGCGAACTTTGTTGGCTTTATTTTAAGTATAATAGCTTTAGATGGAGCATTTAAGCAAGCTACTGTACTTAGTATAATAATCCCAATACTTGCACTTGCAGTTCCTATTTTTGATAACTTGTTTGTTGTTTTTAAAAGGTTTAAAGCAGGGCAACCAGTATATCAAGCAGATAGAAGACAAATACATTTTAGGTTACAAAGAAAAGGGTTAAATCCTAATCAAATAGTTGGATTTATAACAATTATAAGTATAGTTTGTAGTATATTATCTATTTTACTACTATTTTATAATCATCAGTAATTTATAAGTATCTAGATTATTCTAGGTACTTTTTTAATGTAGAAATTTACCTGCTGTAAAGAATTTATCAATATAAAATAAATATTATTTTTATCTAGTTCATATAAAAGTTTTAGTATTAAATAAAAAAGGAGAGAGATTTTATGTATGAACAAAAAATAAGAGATGTATATATTGAATATGATGAAAATGCAATAGTACCAAAGTATGAAACGCCACTAGCAGCTGGTGCGGATCTTTTTGCAGCTAGTGATATGGTAATTAGGCCTTTTGAAAAGGTAGCCTTACCATTAAATATAAAATTTGCAATACCAGATAATTTAGAGATTCAAATAAGGGCAAGAAGTGGCTTATCACTTAAAACTAATTTAAAAATATCTAACTCTGTAGGAACGGTAGATTCAGATTCAGTAAGCAATATTTCAGTTTTACTTGAAAATAATTATAACATTTCTAATTTGCCTTATGAAATAGCAAGTAATCCAAGTTTAATTGATGACTTAGTTGAAAATTATAGAGAAGTTAAATTAAGTGATTATTTAAAAGAAAAAGGTACTGATGTTTCGGAACTTACTACAAAAGATAGAAGTATGCACAAGTTATTAGACGGTTATATTTATTTAGATAAAAATAATAATCCTTATGGTACTATCTATATTAAAAAGGGAAATAGAATAGCGCAGATGGTACTCGCTAAATATTATAGAGCAAACTTTATTAAAACTTGTGATGTTAAAAAGCATAAAAGTGTAGATAGAGGGGGAGACTTTGGGCATACAGGATTTTAAAAGAGGTTAATACCTCTTTTTTATTTTATTAATAACAAATTTAACATATATTAATGTATTTAAGCTACTTTTTTACTAAATTTTAAGGCTATGTTAATAGTGTAGTCTTTAGAGGATTATATAATTAAGATAAAGTTTTAAAAGGAGGTGCTATATGGAAAGTAGAGTTTCTGATTACGTAGATATTATAAAGAAGATTAGATTAAGAACTGTAATTCAAAGTGTTCTTATAGGTGCAATTACTGGACTTGTTGTTTCTTTATATAGGGTAGCTATAATTAATATAAGTAAGTTTACCTTTTTTGCATATAAAATTATGAAAAATGATTACTTTTATATGGGGCTTGGTATAATTGTTTTTTTATTTTTAGGATATATTTTAGGAAGATTACTTAAAAAAGAACCTATGATAAGTGGGAGTGGGATTCCACAAATTGAAGGGCTTGTAAAGGGATATTTAGTTATAAAAAAACCAATAAGAGTTTTTTTCTATAAGTTTATAGGTGGGATAATTGCGATAGGTCCAGGATTATCACTTGGAATTGAAGGACCTTCAATTCAATTAGGAGCTACAGTAGCTGAGATATATGGAAAAATAACTAAAAGAATTAAATTAGAATCTAGATTGTTAATATCAGCAGGGGCAGGTGCTGGACTTGCAGCAGCTTTTAATGCACCTTTTGCAGGAGTTATGTTTGTACTTGAAGAAGTTCATAAAAGTTTTTCACCAGTATTATTTTTATCTGCGATAGGGGCGTCTGTAACATCTGACTTAGTCACTTGGATTTTCTTTGGAAGTAATCATATTTTAACGGTAGATTCTTTATTAGTAATGCCAGCTAAATATTATATTTTGGTAGTTATTTTAGGACTTGTAACAGGGATAGGCGGAGTTATATATAATAATGTATTAATTAAAACTATAAATTTATATAGGAAAATTAAATTACCTGTTACTAAAAAGATGATGATACCATTTATAATTACCTTTTTCTTTGGACTATATTTACCACAAGTATTAGGTGGTGGAGAGCTTGTAATAAATAGTATACTTACAAAGGATATTGTGTTAAAATTAGCCATAATACTTTTAATTGGCAAATTTATTTTGTCTATGGCAAGTTTTGCATCGGGAACTCCTGGAGGAATATTATTTCCTTTATTAACACTTGGAGCGCTTCTTGGAGGTATAGTTGGACAAGTTTCACTTAGCCTTTTTGATATCGATAAAAGTTTTCTAATTAATTTTATGTTACTCGCTATGGCAGGAATGTTTTCATCTATAGTTCGTGCACCTATAACTGGTCTTATTTTAGTTTGTGAGATGAGTGGTAGTTTTGTAGCACTTGGGCCTTTAGCGGTTGTCGTTGGAGTAGCCTATTTAACAGCTGAATCGTTAAATTGTGAGCCGGTTTATGATACGTTACTTAGATTTAGGTTAGCTACAAATAAAGATAAAACTTTAGATAGTGAGATGGGGAATATAATGGTAAGTTATACTGTTGATTTAGGTTCACCTATTGTTGGAGTTAGGATTAAGAATATAGATTTAGTTAGAGAATCTAGAATTATTACTATTGAAACAGAAGGTAAAGAGGTAATTCCAAATGGAAATACAGAGATTAAAGCTGGAGATAAAATCACTGCAATAGTTGATGGTAGATACGAGGAAAGATTAAGGAATAAACTAGAAGAACTATGTAAAACAAGCTAATTTATTTTTAGAGAGGAAATTTTATGAGTTGTCTTGGAAATTTAATTTGGATGATTTTTGGAGGAATAGTTAATGCTTTAGGCTGGTTATTTTTTGGTGTGCTTTGGTGCATAACTATAATAGGAATTCCTATAGGATTACAATGTTTTAAAATGGCAAAATTACAACTTGCACCTTTTGGAAAAGATGTAGTTACAACAGACGATGGAGGAGTAAGCTTAATTATGAATATATTATGGCTTATCTTCGGTGGGCTTTTTATGTGTTTAGCAAACTTAATTAGTGCAGTACTTTTATGCATTACAATAATTGGGATACCTTTTGCTATGCAAAGTGTAAAAATTGCAAAATTATCTTTAATGCCATTTGGTAAAGACGTTATTTAAAAAAGTGAAGCTTAACTAGCTTCACTTTTTTCATTTTCAGAAATATCAGCAGACAAAATTTTACTTAAGAAAATAGTTAAGCACATAACGCTAGTTAATGAGATTATAATTGCTAAGGTCTTAGCTAAAATAGTAGTTGGAATTATATCTCCATAACCTATAGTAGTAAAAGTTATTAAAGTATAATAAAATAAATCAAAATTACCAGAGGAGTTTAAATATACATTATTTCCTAAACTATTAACAAAGCATACTGCTAAAAATAAGTTTAGTATAAGCATAATTAATATTAAAATTGCAGCAGATACAACTCTAGATATGCTAGTTGAATCTTCATTTACTGATTTAATTACGCTTGGACTTATCATAAGTTTCAAAAGAACTCTTAAATTTAATATATAACATATAGTAAGGCTTATAAGACCAAATACTGCACTTTTACTAAAATGCTCTGGGAAAATTAAAAGTATAGCTAAGAATGTTATTATAATAAAATAGCTTAAAAGAAAATCTACTTTTAAATTTTTATCTTCAACCTTATGTATGAATCTTTGAATTCTACTAGTTACTAAAAGTACATAGCCTATAGCATAGTGAATAACAAGAAATATAATAATTGTTATTAACACCTTTATAGCTATAACTAAAATAGGTGATAAAAGCAAATTAACATATCTACTTACAATTGCGAAAGCAAAAGCTAGTCCAAATATATCTGATAAAATTACAATTCCACCATTTAAAAGCTTATTTAATATAGATTTTGCCTTAAACATTTCTTTATAAGTGATATTTATATCCTTTATAGTTTTAGTGAAGGTTTTTCTTATTATTCTATTGTTATTTATACTTCTAAAAATTAATATTGTCACTAAAAAAATCGTTGTTAAAATTATTATTATATTACCCATAATTACCTCTTCTTTAAGTTTATATATTTATTATAACAAGTAAATATTTCTTAGGAAATATTTTTTAATACACACCTTTTTGTTATAATTTACAAAGAGGTGATTAAATGGAAAGAAATACAGTTTTAGTAATAGAAGATGATAATGATATAAACAATATTATATCTGAATCATTAAAAGATGATGGGTATGATGTATTTTCAGCATTTTCAGGAACGGAAGCGATTATTTATATAGATAATAAAAAAGTGGATTTAATAATTTTAGATTTGATGCTCCCAGGTAAGAGTGGTGAAGAGGTTTTAGATGAAGTAAGGAAATCTAAAGATATACCGATTATAATTTTATCTGCAAAAGAAGAGCTTGGAATAAAGGGGAAATTATTAAGAGCTGGTGCTGACGACTTTTTAAGTAAACCTTTTGATATAGATGAACTTTTAGCAAGGGTTATGGTAAGTCTTAGAAGATATGATAAAAAACAATTAACTTCAGAGTTGTCTTATAAAGAAATTAATGTAGATGAAGAATCTATGGTAGTAAAGGTAAATGAAAAAGAAGTTAAATTAACTCAAACTGAATATCAAATATTAAATCTTTTAATTAAAAATCCAAATAAAGTTTTTTCAAAGGATAATTTATGTACTAGCGTTTGGAAAGAGGATTTTATAGATGATAATACGATAACTGTGCATATAAGTAATTTAAGAAATAAATTGAAAAAATCAGGTGCAAAAGAAAATTACATTAAAACAATTTGGGCTATAGGATATAAATTAAATGCAGATTAATACTTTCTTAAGACTTACTTTGTGTTTTTTTAGAAATAAAAACTTAGTATAGAGAAAAAGGAGGTATTAGTTATGAGTGCAGTGATGGTAAAAATAACAAATTTAAATAAAGAACTAAATAAAATTTCTTTATTAAATGAAGTTAATATGGAAATTAAAAAGGGAAGTATCTATGGATTGATTGGTAGAAATGGTGCAGGGAAAACAACTTTAATGAGAGTTATTTCTGGTTTATCAAAATCTGATTCAGGTGATATTTCTATAAATAATAATGAAAAAGTTAGTATTGGAACATTGATAGAAAGGCCAGCATTTTTTGAAGATTTAGATATTTATAAGAATTTAGAGTATCAAAGGGTTTTTAGAGGTATTCCTGGTAAGTCTTCTATAGATGAAAAATTAAAATTAGTCGGGCTAGAAAATATCAGGGGGAAGGCTATAAAAGACTACTCATTAGGGATGAAACAAAAGTTAGGAATTGCAATAGCTTTACTTGGAGAACCAGAATTTTTGGTTTTAGATGAGCCTATAAACGGGTTAGATCCGGTAGGGATAATTACAGTACGAAATCTTTTAAAGAAATTAAATAAAGAAGAAGGTATAACTATATTAGTATCTAGCCACATATTAAGTGAATTAAACAGGCTATGTGATACATTTGGAATAATTAAAGATGGAAAAATAGTTAGTGAATTATCTTTTAATGAGTTAAAGAATAATTCAAGGTTAGCTTTAGAAATATAAGTAAACGATACTGAAAAATCTTCGTTTATACTTGAGAATAGTCTAAAAATAAATGACTATAAAGTTTTAAATAATAATTTAATTAGGGTATATGAAAAAATAGATGAGCCTTCAGTAATTGCAAAGGCATTAATAAAAGAAGATATAGATATAAATAGATTAAATACTTTAACAGAGCCATTAGAAGAATATGTAACTAGTCTTATGGAGGATAAAGCATGATTAATATTATTAAAGCAGATTTATTTAGAATACTTAATCTAAAGGTTTATAAAAAAACTCTAATAGCATCTTTAGTAGTTTTGATAATTACAGTAGTATTTATTAATTTTAAAGTTGGGTCTATTAGTTTGTTATCTTTTTTTGATTCTAGTTACGTAAAAAGAGAGTTCTTAATTAGTTATATATATGAAGGAGGATTTAATGCAGCTTTAAAGAGTTCTTTTAGCACTATATTTTTTATGATTATAATTAGCGTAATTTTAACATCAAGCGTAATATGGGATAAGTTAAAAAGCGGTATATATAAAACTACAGTTCCTTATGGATATAAAAGATATAAAATTTATATAGGAAATTTAATTGCAATAATGATTTCAATGTCATTTATTTTAATATCAGTTTTTTTAGTATCTTTTATAATTACAAAGATTTTATATTTTGATGAAATAATAATAACTTCAAAAGGGATTACATTAATTATAGTAAGTTTATGTACTTATTTAATAGGTGTTTTTAGTATTATTAGCTTATATTCTTTAATTACACTTATATGCAAAAGCACGTGGTTTACTATTTGTATTTTTATTATATTTACATTTATAACAACGGTTTTAGGAAGTATAATTCCAATTAATATTCAAAATTTTATGATAGTACCACTTTTAAGACTGGTAGCTTCTGAAAACTCTTTTGAATTTTTCTATATAGGAATAAAAAATGGGTTAATTCTAGGATTAGTTTTTATAACTTTAGGTGTATTTATATTTAATAAGGAAGAAATAAGGTGAAAATTATGGAAGGTATTATAGTGTTATTGATATGTATAATTTTAATCTTATTAATATATATTTTCCTATTTAAAAGAGAAATTCTAAGAATATCTAAACAACTTAGTAAAATAAATAATTTAGAAAAAGGAAAAAAAGTAAATGTTGTATTTATAAATAAAGAAGTTGAAATACTAGGAGAAAGTATAAATGATAGTATAGATACTTTAAATAAGTTAAGAGAAGAAGAAAAAATTAGAAATGAAGAGTTAAAAGAAATGATAGAAAATATATCACACGATTTAAGAACGCCTTTAACATCTATACTAGGTTATGTACAAATAATAAAAAAGAATCAAGTACTGGATTTAGAGCATTTAAATAAAGTAGAAGAAAAAGCAAAAGAGCTAAAAGAAATGTTATCTCAATTTTTTATGTTATCTATAATTAATAATGTTAATTATAAAATGGATTTAAAAGAAGGATATATTAAAGAAATTTTATTTAATGAAGTGATAAGCTATTACGATCAATTTAAAAGTATAGGCATTGAACCTAAAATAAATTTAAAACTAAAAAATAAAACTATTTTAGGTGATGAAAACAGTTTAAAAAGAGTGATTTCAAATTTAATAAATAATTCCATAAAACACGGAAAAAAAGAGTTAGAGATAAACTTATATGAAGAGGATAACTATATAATTTTAAATGTAATAAATGATTTAAAAGAAGATGTAGAAGTAGATAAAATATTTGATAGATTTTACAAAGGAAAAGATAAATCTAGAAGTGGGAAAAACACAGGACTTGGACTTCCAATTGCTAAAGGGTTAATAAAGAAGATGAATGGTGATATAAACGCATATAAAGAAGAAAATAGGTTAAGAATTGAGATAGTATGGACAAAGGTTTAAATAATATTAATTTCTAATTAATATTATTTATTGTTAAAAATTCTTAATAAGGATATAATAAATTTATAGAATTTATTTTAAGGAGTGTTTAAAATGGATATAAACGAAAAAGTATTAGAAGTATTAAATAATTCAGAAGAACCTTTAAAGGGAGCAGAGATAGCAGAAAAAGCTGGAATTGATAAAAAAGAAGTTGATAGAGCTATCAAAGAATTAAAAAAAGAAGATAAAGTAATTTCTCCTAAGAGATGTTTTTATTCAGTAAACAAATAAATGAAAATAAATAGAGGTAGGCGTATTTTTATGCTTACCTCTATTTTTTTTGATTAAAAATATAAGATTAACTTAAAGATATCACAAAATAAAATCAATTCAATTATTACAAATAAATAAAAATTTATTGTTTATCAATAAATTTTTATTGTGAAAAGTGAAAGTGAGAGTTATAATCTTCTTAAAGGACAGGGGGAGATTGTATGAAAAAATATCTATTTATTTTAAAAACACTTAATGATTCATTTTTAGTATTAGAAAACAATAAAATGAAATGCTTTGAAGGAGAGGAGATTCCTCTTAATGATTTAGATTTATTTTTAGAGGGAAAAGTTAACTATAGCAAACTTGATATTGTAGATACAGAAAAGTTTTTTTACTTAGAAGAGGAATACAATATAGTGATTTTAAATATCTTATCTTTAAATGATGAGATTAAAGATAAAGATATTCAAAACGTATCAAAAATAGAAGATTTTAAGTTAGGTTATAGGGATTTTGAAATAGTAAAAGAACTTTGTAAAAGAGAATACAACTATAACCTAAAACTTGGATTTAAGGAAAATGAAAGAGAAGTAACTTTAACAAAAACTGTAGGGATAAGTTCTATTATACTTGGACTAATCTTAACTTTTTTCGTCTTTAATTCTGAAGGGTTTATATTTAGAGGGATTTGGATATTTATTGTAGCATTAATTGTAACAACATTAGGTATAGTTACATCTTTTAGAGGAGGTAAAATAAATTATAAATTTATATATTTTTCTTTTTTAGGGGTTATGCTAAGTTTAACTTATAGTATATTTACAAATCCAATTTTTATTATTTTAAATTTGATTTTTGTTACAATTTCAATAATGATAGGCCTTTATTTTCTAAATTTTGATTCTGAATTTAATAGGGAAAATATACTTAATGATAGTATAAAAAGAACTATACTTAATCTTTTGTGCTGTAATAATATTAATCTAATAACAGCATCTTTAGGCGGATTTAAATTAAAAAGAAAGAATAAAAATTTAAATAGTATATTAAAAGGACTTATAATTTCTATTCCTCTTTTAATAGTTTTAGTAATTTTACTTTCAGCATCAGATTCTAACTTTGAATTTATAATAAGTAAAGGAATCGGAGAAATTTTTAATATTTTCTATTTAGAGAATTTTAAAATTGTTTTCTTTAAGTTAATCTTCTTTAGCGTAGCCTTTATATTTATTTATAACTTTTATATTGGATTTAATATTAAATTTGAAAAGAGAAAGTTATATAAAGTTAAAAAGTTAGACGATATTTTAGTTGCAACTATTTTATCAGTAATAAATATCTTATATTTAGCATTTTTAATAACAGTTTTTTTAAGTGTTTTCTCAAAAAGTAATATATCTTTAAATAGCGCTTATGATTATTCAAGTTATGCAAGAAATGGATTTTTTCAATTAGTTATAGTTCTTTTAATAAATATATTTTTAGTTATATATTTTAAAAGTAGAACTTTAGAAAAAGATAAAATAAAAATATTAAATAGTATTACAACAGCTATGAGTATAGTTATGGCATTTATATCTATTTATAAAATGAGTCTTTATGTAAGTGAGTTTGGACTTACAAGATTAAGGTTTTTAACAACAGCCTTTACTATTTTTATAGTTATATCTTTAGTATTTATCTTTATATCCTTATTTAAAAAAATTAATATCTTTAAAATTATAATCATTATTGGATCTATAATCTATCTTATTTTAAATTATATAAATATGGATAAAATAATTGCTGGCTATAATTTGAATTCAAAAGGGAAAAATATAGATATAACATATATAACTACTCTTTCTGGTGATGCTTATGAAGAAGTTTTAAAAGCTTTTAAAGAGAATAAAATAGAAAGAGAAGAATTTGATTATTATTTAAGTCAAAAAACTATTTCGAATAAATGGTACGATTATAATTATTATAATTCAAAAATGTAAAATTCAAGTTTATGTGGTACTATAATATATATAATTATAGTTTTTGGAGGAAAATAATGAAGTACTACGGAAAGAATTCACTATCAAGCGTTATTAATGTAATTCTTAGTATAGTATTAATACTTGGAGTTGTATTGTCAGGATATATATTATTTTTTGAATTACCTAAGGTTAATATTTCAGGTTTTCATAAGTATATAACAATAGCACTTTTAATAATTGGAATAATAGCAACATTTGCATTTATAATTGAACTTAAAAGGATAATTAAAACATTAGTTTTAGAAAACCCTTTTACAGTTTCAAATGTTAAGTCTTTAAGAAGACTTATGTTTTCCTGTTTTACTATTGCTTTTTGTTATATAGTTAACTTTGTCTTAAATTTAGGTAAAGATACATTTAGCATAATAAATATAGACCAAGCGGGAATACACACAGATGCAGAGATCTTTATCTTCTTACTTGCAGGTTGTTTTATAGGAATACTTTCAAAAGTTTTTGAGCAGGCTGTAAAATATAAAGAAGATAATGATTTAACGATATAGGTGATAAGTATGGCTATAATAATTAATTTAGATGTAATGATGGCAAAAAGAAAGATATCTTTAGGAGAGTTATCCCAAAGGATAGGGATAACAAATGCAAATTTATCAATACTTAAAAACAATAAAGCTAAAGCTATAAGATTTAAAACTCTTGAAGCTATTTGTAAAGAACTAGATTGTCAACCTGGAGACATAATTGAATATAAAGAAGATGAATAGTTTAAAGGGCCTTATTTTAAGGCTCTTTTTTTTATAGATGTAAATAAAGAAGTTAATTAAATAAAATTTACATTAAGAAAATAGAGTAATTAATGTAAAAATATGTTGTTAGAAGCAAATATAGGATGTATAATTTAAGTGTAAACAATGTTAACTTAAGGTTAATAAAATATGTATTAAAGGGGAGTAGTGTTATGAAAAAAAGACTGATTGCAATGGCAGTTACACTGTTAATGACAACAGGGGTACTAGCAGGATGCGGTGGAGATTCAGGTACTGGAGATACTAAATCAGTGGATCTAAATGTTGGTATGATTACAGATATTGGAACTATTGATGATAAGTCCTTTAACCAAGGTACTTGGGAAGGAATTATTAAAGCTAAAAATGAACTTGGAATTAAAGAAAAGTATTTACAACCAGGTGGACAAACTAAGGCAGACTACTTAACAGAAATAAAGAATATTTATGATGCAGGGTTTAAATTTATAGTAACTCCTGGATATAAGTTTGAAACAGCAATATATGAAGCACAAGATAAATATAAAGATGCAAAATTTGTAATTATAGACGGAGCGCCAAACGACGGAGATGAAAAGAAACCTACAACTAAGGTAGGAGAAAATACTGTTTCTATCTTCTACGCAGAAGAACAATCAGGATTTTTAGCAGGGGTTGCAACAGCACTTCAGCTAAAAGAAGGTGACCTTGGATTTATAGGAGGGCTTAAAATCCCGCCAGTTCAAAAGTTTAACTGGGGATTCCAACAAGGTGTAAATTATGCAAATAAGAATTTAGGAACTAAGGTAACTCTTAAAAAAGAAAATGTTAAATACACAATGTCTTTTGATGATGTAGCATTAGGTCAACAAACAGCAGCTACTATGTATGATAGAGGTGTTAAAGCTATCTTTGCTTGTGCAGGTAAAGTTGGAGTTGGAGTTATTACTGAAGCTAAAACTAGAGCAAGTAAAGGGGAAGAAGCATTTGTAGTTGGAGTTGACGTTGATCAATTTGACGAAGGAAAATATGAAGGCGATAAATCAGTTGTTTTAACATCTGCTACTAAAAAGATTGGTAAATCAGCATTTGATATGATTAAAGATGAATTAGACGGAAAGTTCCAAGGCGGAAAAACTTTAAGATATGATATAAATAATGATGGAGTAGGTATTCCAGAAACTAATCCAAACCTTTCAGAAGAAACAGTTAAAAAGGTAAATGAAATAAAAGAAAAAATGAAATCTGGAGAAATCAAAGTTTCAGCAGAACAAGGTGATTTAATACCTTAATTTAAATAAGGGGATTCTCAAAATAAAATTATGAGGTCCCCTTTTTCATAATAAAAAGCTAGGAGGATAAACTATGGAATATGTAGTTGAAATGCTAAATATCCGTAAAGAATTTTCAGGGTTAGTTGCAAATGACAACATAACACTTACTCTAAAAAAAGGTGAGGTTCATGCTTTGCTTGGTGAAAATGGAGCTGGTAAATCTACTTTGATGAGTATTTTATTTGGAATGTATAAGCCTGATTCTGGGAAAATAAAAATAAATGGAAAAGAAGTAAAGATAAATAGTCCAAATAAAGCAAATGAGTATGGAATAGGGATGGTTCATCAACACTTCAAATTAGTTGATACCTTTACTGTTACAGAAAATATAATTTTAGGATGTGAACCTAAAAGGTTTAAGATATTTTTAGATAAAGAAAAAGCAGCTAAAAGAATCGAAGAGATTTCTAAAAAGTATAATTTAAATATCGATCCAAATTCAAAAATTGAGGACATATCAGTAGGTATGCAGCAAAGAGTTGAGATATTAAAAATGTTATATAGAGAAGCAAATGTTTTAATATTAGACGAGCCTACTGCAGTTTTAACGCCTCAAGAGATACATGAACTTATGAATATTATAAGAGATTTAATAAATGAAGGTAAATCTGTAATTATTATTACTCATAAATTAAAAGAAATCAAAGAAATAGCAGATAGATGTACTGTTATTAGAAAAGGGAAATATATAGGAACTGTAGATGTAGCGGATACTAGTGAAGAAAAAATGGCCAAGATGATGGTAGGTAGAGAAGTAACCTTTAAAGTTAAAAAAGGTGAGGCAAAATTAAGAGAAGTAGTTTTAAAAACTGAAAATCTATCTGTTAAAAATAATAGAAAAGTATTAGGACTTAAGGACTTTTCAATTTCTATAAGAGGCGGAGAGATACTAGGACTCTCAGGAGTTGAGGGGAATGGACAAGCTGAATTAGTTCAAGCTATAACTGGAATAAGTAAAGTTTTTAGTGGGAAAATCGAATTTTTAGGAAGTGACATAGAAAAGCTCTCTATTAGAGATAGGATTGATAAAGGAATTTCATATATTCCAGAAGATAGGCATAAGAGAGGTCTAGTATTAGATTATAACTTAGAAAATAATATAGTGCTTAAAGCATATAAAAATAAACCCTTTTCAAATAAAGGGATAATAAATAAAAAAGAAATAAAAAAGTATGCAAAAGAAATAATAAAAGCTTTTGATGTAAGATCATCTGAAGAAGAAGAAACTATCGTAAGAGAAATGTCTGGTGGAAATCAGCAAAAAGCAATAGTAGGAAGAGAAATTGAGATGAAGCCTGAGCTTTTAATAGCAGTTCAACCTACTAGAGGGTTAGATGTTGGTTCTATTGAATATATTCATAAAAGATTAGTAGAAGAGAGAGATAAAGGAAAGGCAGTCCTTTTAGTTTCTTTAGAACTAGATGAGATACTTAATTTATCAGATAGAATTGCTGTTATAAATAACGGAGAGCTTGTAGGAATAGTAGATTCAAAAGATACAGATGAAAATGAAATAGGTCTTATGATGGCTGGAATTAAAAAGGAGGAAGGTAGAGATGGGTAAAAGGCAGTTAGTTTTATCTTTACTTGCAGTAGTATTAGGTTTAATTGCAGGTGGAATTCTTATGGCACTAATAGGAAAGAACCCTATAGAAGGATACTCCTTTTTAATTAAGGGTGGAATGATGAATATAGAGAGGATAGGAAATACCCTATCTACTGCAACACCTTTAATTTTAACTGGTCTTTCAGTAGCATTTGCTTTTAAAACTGGACTTTTTAATATTGGTGCGCCAGGTCAGATGTTATTTGGGGGATTTGTTTCTTTAGCCTTAGGGTTATCATTAGATTTACCAAAAGGAATTATGATTTTAGTTATGATAATTGGGTCTATGTTAGCTGGGGCATTTTTTGCTTTAATACCAGGAATACTTAAAGCTAAGTTTAATGTTCATGAAGTAGTTTCTACTATAATGATGAACTGGATATCATATTGGATAGTATTTTATGCTGTTCCAGAATACTTTAAAGGTAGTGTGGAAACTGAATCAGCAGCCCTTGGAGAGAATTCAACTCTTTATTTAAAGGGTCTATCAGATCTTTTTGATGGTTCTTTTATAAACCTTGGGATAATAATAGCTGTAGTATCAGTTATAGCTATAGCATTTATATTAAATAAAACTGTTTTAGGATACGAGTTAAAAGCAGTAGGTTTTAATAGACATGCCGCTGAGTATGCTGGTATGCCAGTTAATAGAAATATTATTTTATCTATGCTGATTGCAGGAGGGCTTGCTGGTCTTGCAGGACTTACTCAATATGCTGGAAATACTGTTTCTATGCAAATAGGGGTTATGCCAAGCCAAGGATTTGATGGTATAGCAGTAGCACTTTTAGCTGGAAATACACCAATTGGAGTGCTGTTTTCTGCAATATTCTTTGGATTATTATATACAGGAAGAGGATTTATGAGTGCTATGGTAGATATACCTCCAGAAATTGCAGGAACTATAATAGCTATAATTATCTACTTTGCAGCTACAAGTGTCTTAATAGGTAGAGTGATGGACAACATAAAAAGAAAGAGAAAAAAATCTAATCTATCAAAGGAGGAATCTTAAAATGCTTGAAACTATTGAACAAATATTTCCTTATGCTATGGCATATATGGCACCATTATTAATTACAGCTTTAGGAGCTTTATATTGCGAACGAAGTGGAGTTGTTAATATAGGTCTTGATGGATTTATGATTGTAGGATCTTTTGCAGGTGCCTTTACTATAGTTAATATGCAAGATAAAGTTCCAAGTGGAAGTAACCTTCACCTTTGGCTAGGGCTTTTAGTAGCTTTTTTAGTAGGTGCAATATTTTCTCTTTTACATGCTTTTGCAAGTATAAATCTTTGTGCAAATCAGGTAATTAGCGGAACAGCAATTAATATGATAGCAGGGTCACTTACAATATTTTTAGCTAGAAGCATTACAGGTAGCGGAAATATAGGTATTAAAATGGGATTTGTTCCAAAAGATATACCTATTCTTTCAAAGATACCTATAATAGGGCCGTTATTTTTTACAAATACTTATATAACTACATGGCTTGTACTTTTAATAGTAGTTTTAAGTGCAATAGTACTTTATAAAACTAGTTTTGGAATGAGACTAAGAGCTTGTGGAGAACATCCTCAAGCGGCAGCTTCAGCAGGAATTAGTGTATATAAAATGAGATATATTGGAGTAATAATTTCAGGTGGTTTTTCTGCACTTGGAGGTGCAATAATTATTGTAACTTATGCTGGAGAATTTAACGGAAGTGTAGCAGGACTCGGATTTTTAGCATTAGCTGCACTTATATTTGGGCAGTGGAAGCCGTTTGGAATTTTAGGTGCTACTATGTTTTTTGGAATAGCAACGACTATAGCTAATGTATCAGGGGTTATATCATCTCTTCAAGCTATACCGCCTGTATATTTAAAAATATTCCCGTACGTAGTTACACTTTTAGCTTTAATAGTTTTTTCAAAATCTTCAAGAGCGCCAAAGGCAGCTGGAGAACCTTTTGATGCAGGAAAGAGATAAGTTAATATTATTTGTTAGATTTAGTTTAGAAATATTAGAAAAAGGTTAAAAGGGTTGAGGAATAAATTAACAAATTTAACTTAAATCTTTATAATTTAAGAAATATTTTTAAAAATGACATCTTAAAATGTAAATTTTAAAAAGAAAAAGTTAAATGAAAAATTATTATATTTTAAAACATAACAAAGATTTAAAGAAGATAAAGATTTAAAAGATTCTATTCTAAGCCTTAAGAATAATGGGCTAGATGGATTTAAAAATCTGATGCATTGATTAGACTTAATAACAATAATATAGGTATTACTAAAAGGATGAGCTTAAAGCTTATCCTTTTTAATTTTTATTTTACATTTATTAACATAGGGATAATTTTCCTTTTACAACCTTAGCTTATAGTAAAAGTAGATCGGAGGTTAAGAAGATGTTGAAATTAAAAAATATAACTAAATGCTTTGGAGATAAAAAAGTGCTAGATGGCATTAGCTTAGATATAAGAGAAGGCGAAATAGTTTCATTACTTGGAAAGAGCGGCTCTGGAAAGACAACTCTTTTAAATATTATATTAGGTCTTACAAAACAAGATGAAGGTGAGATTATATTTAAGGAAAAGGATTTAACAAATGTATCTATGAAAAATAGAGGTTTTAATATAGTTTTTCAAGATTATGCACTTTTCCCAAATTTAAATGCTTATCAAAACATAATTTATGGTTTGAAAAATAATAAGGGAGCTTCAACTAAAGAAGAAGTAGAAGATATAATTAAATTTTTAGAATTAGAAAATCATCTAGATAAAAAGATAAGTGAATTATCAGGAGGGCAAAAGCAAAGGGTATCTATAGCAAGGACATTAGTTTTAAAACCTAAAGTTTTACTTTTAGATGAACCTTTAAGTGCTTTAGATGGAGTAATTAAAGAATCAATAAAAGAAAAGATTAAAAGTATTTCTAAAGAATTTAAACTTACTACAATTATAGTAACTCACGACCCAGAAGAGGCGCTAACTTTATCAGACAAAGTACTTATTATTGATGAAGGTAAAATATCACAGTTTGGAACTCCAAAGGAAGTTATAGAAAATCCAAGTAATGAGTTTGTTTCAAAGTTTATTATAAGTCAGCTGATGATAAAGAAAGAAAATATCTTTAAGTTATTTGGTGAGTGTTATGGATAAAACTAAAAAGGAATTTAAATTTATTTATAGTTTTATACTTTTATTTTTTCTACTATTTTTGTTAGTTCCATTATTTATACTAGTTTTTGACTCTTTTAGAAATTATGAAGGATTTACCTTAAGTAATTATTCTAAGTATTTATCGGATAAAGTACTTTTAAGGTCAATAAAAAATAGCGTAGGTATTTCATTTTTAAATGGAATTATAGTTACTTTTATAGCGTTTATTTTGGCTTATGGAATGAATTTTTCAAACATGCCAAAAAGAATAAAAAAATTAGTTAATATAGTTATGTTTATTCCAATGTTACTTCCAACTATTACTTATGGTTTTGCAATAATTTATTCTTTTGGAAAACAGGGACTTTTAACTAAAATTTTTAATGGAGAGCTTTTTGAAATCTATGGTCCTAAGGGACTACTTATAGGATATATGATATATACACTACCTACAGCTTACCTTTTAATAAATAATTCTTTTAGATATATAGATAAAAAGTTTTTAACAGTATCTAATTTAATGGGAGATTCTAAATTTAGAACTATAAAAAATACCATCATAAGGCCTTTAATAGGAAGTATAGGCTGTGCATTTGTTCTTTCTTTTATATTAAGTTTTACAGACTTTGGGATTCCTGCAGCTGTAGGAGGGAATTTTGAAGTAGTATCAACAACTCTTTATCAAGTTATGCTTGGGGCAATACCTGATTTTAACGGGGGAGCAGCCATAGCAATAATTATGCTAGTTCCAGCTGTGTTTGGAATTATTCTATTAAATTACCTTGAAAGATTTAATTTTAATTATGACAAAATTTCAGATATAGAACTTAGGAAAAATAATTTTAGAGATATAGGATTTTCTATAATATCATTAATTTCTGCATTATTAATTTTTAGCATATTTTTAGTTATGTTTATATCTCCATTTATGAAAAACTTTCCTTATGATATGACCTTTTCTTTAGATCACGTAAAGAGCACTTTAACTTCTAATAATTTAATTGAGACTTTTAGAAATTCTATAGTTGTATCTTTATTTTCAGGAGCATTTGGTGTAATTTTAGCCTATCTTGCAGCAGCACTAAATACAAGAAGCAATTTAAAATCTAAATTTAAAGGAAGTATTGATACTATATCTATTATTACAAATACGATTCCAGGGATGGTTTTAGGGTTATCTTATTTACTCTTATTTAATAAGAGCAGCTTAAAGGGAAGCTTAATTCTTATAATTGTTTGTAATATAGTTCACTTTTTTGCAGCTCCATACCTTATGGCAAAGGGCTCTTTAAGTAAATTAAACAAAGGATTTGAAACTACAGGAGAACTTATGGGAGATAGCTTTTTTAAAACTCTTTATAGGGTTATTATCCCAAATTCATTTAAAACTATAGTTGAAATGTTTAGCTATTATTTTATAAATTCTATGGTAACTATAAGTGCAATAATTTTCTTAGTAGGTTCAAAGAGTGCTGTTATAACAACAAAAATAAAAGAGCTTCAGCATTATGCTAAGTTTAATGAAATTTTTATATTATCAATTCTTATATTTTTAACTAATTTATTTGTAAAACTTATTTGCGAATTTTATCAAAATAAAAAAGATGGGGTGTAAATGATGATAAGAAGAAAAGGAATTTTAGCTTTAGGACTTGGAATAATAATGAGTTTAGGATTATTTCAAGGGTGCACAAGTAAAGAAGAAGAGAAAGTTATAATTTATACTAATTCAGATGAAGAATGTATAAAAACTATGGAAGATTCTCTTAATAATTCAGGTTTTAAAGATAAATTTATTATAACTGGTATGGGAACGTCAGAACTTGGAGGTAAGCTTTTAGCAGAAGGAAAGTCAATTGAAGCGGATGTTGTAACTATGAGTTCTTACTATATAGAGAGTGCAAAAGAGAAAAATCAAATGTTTGTAGATTTAACATTTGATACTAATTCAATTGAAAAGTATCCAGCTTATTATACTCCTATATTAGCAAATACAGGGGCAATATTTATTAATACAAAGGTATTAAAGGAAAAAGGGTTTGAAGAGCCAAAATCTATAAAAGATTTAACTGACCCTAAATATAAAAATCTAATATCTATTCCAAACATACTAGATTCTTCTACAGCATGGCTTTTAGTACAAGCTGTAATCTCAGAGTATGGTGAAAAAGAAGGAGAAGAGGTTTTAAAAGGGTTAGTAGTAAATGCAGGACCTCATATAGAAAGTTCAGGTTCAGGACCTATTAAAAAAGTAAGAGCTGGAGAAGTTTTAGCTGGTTTTGGATTAAGGCATCAAGGCGTTTTCGATAAAGCAAATGGGTTACCTATAGATTATATAGACCCAGTAGAAGGTAATTATTCTTTAAGTGAATCTATAGCTGTTGTAGATAAGGGGGAAGAAAAGAATAAGCTATCTATGGAAATTGCAAAAACTATAATCGAAAAAAGTAGAAGTGAGCTTATAAAATATTACCCAGTAGCTTTATATAAAGGCGAAAAGGTAGATGAAAAATATAAGCCAAAGTACAGCAAAGTTTATAAAGAAAAACTTACAGTTGATTTATTAAAAGAGCATCAAGATATTTTTAAAAAGGCTATGGGAAATTAAGGGGGAAATTATATGGAAAATTATAAATTATTAACACCAGGACCACTTACAACAACAGAAACTGTAAAAAGAGAAATGCTTAAAGATAGATGCACTTGGGATGAGGATTATAAAGCTATTACTAGAAAGATAAGAAAAGATTTATTAGATATAGGAAAAGTAGATGAAGATGAGTACGCAGCAGTTCTTATGCAAGGAAGTGGAAGTTTTTCTGTAGAGTCAGTATTACATTCATCAGTGAAAAAAACAGATAAGTGTTTAATTATATCAAATGGAGCTTATGGAGAGAGAATAATCTCTATGGCAAGGAAGATGGAGTTAAATACTGCAATCTATGAAGTAGAGTATGATAAATATCCTAATATGGAAGTTATAAAAAGAATCTTAAAAAATGATCCTAAGATAACTCATATAGCTATGGTACACTGCGAAACCACTACTGGTATTTTAAATCCTATAGAAGAGGTATCAAAACTTTCTAAAGAGTTTAAAAAAATATTGATTATAGATGCGATGAGTAGTTTTGGTGGAATAGATATTGATATAAAATCTTTAAAGATAGATTTTCTTATAAGTAGTGCAAACAAATGCATTCAAGGAGTTCCAGGCTTTGGATTTATTATCTCAAATAAAGAAGCGCTTAATAGGTGCAAGGGAGTTTCTAAAAGTCTTTCTTTAGATTTGTATGATCAATACATTGGAATGAAAGACGGAAAGTGGAGGTTTACATCACCAACTCATGTTGTAGCAGCTTTTTCTAAAGCCTTAGATGAGTTAAAAGAAGAAGGAGGTGTGGAAGCTAGGTATCTAAGATATAAAAAAAATAATGACGTGATAAGATTGGCTTTTAAAGAACTTGGAATAGAATCATATATAGATGAAAAAAAGCAATCTCCTATAATAACAACATTTTTATATCCAAAAGAAAATTTCAAATTTGATTCATTTTATAAATTTATGAAAGAAGAGGGATTTGTAATATATCCAGGTAAATTAACAGATATAGATACTTTTAGAATAGGAAATATAGGAGAAATTTATTTAGATGATGTAGAAAGGCTATATGAAGCTACTAAAAAATATTTAAGAGGTGAAATAAATGAATAATATAAAATGCGTAATATTTGATTGGGCTGGAACTACTGTAGACTTTGGATGTTTTGCACCAGTTAATGTGTTTATCCAAATATTTAAAAATGCAGGAATAGATGTAACTAATGAGGAAGCAAGATTACCTATGGGGATGCTTAAAATAGACCATATAAGAGAAATGCTCAATATGGAAAGAATAAGAAATGAGTGGAAGTTTAAATATAAAAGAGATTTTACAGAAGAGGATGTAAATAATTTATATAAAGAGTTTGAACCAGCGCTTTTAAAATCATTAAAAGATTATACTGATATAAAACCTAATGTATTAGAAACTATAAATACATTAAGAGAAAGAGGGATAAAGATAGGGTCAACTACAGGTTACACAGATAAAATGATGGAAATAGTAGTTAAGGAAGCTAAGAAAAAGGGCTATAGTCCAGACTTTTATATTACTCCAGACTCTACAAGTTCACTTGGAAGACCTTATCCTTATATGATATTTAGGAATATGGAAGAACTTAAAATTTTATCTCCAAAAGAGATTATTAAAGTTGGAGATACTAATTCAGATATTCTAGAAGGTAAAAATGCTGGAGTTACAACTGTTGGAATAACTGTTGGTAGTTCAAATATGGGGCTTTCTAAAGAGGAATATGACTCTTTAAGCGATTCTAAAAAAAGAGAGGCCAGAGAAAGAGTTAGGGAAGGTTTTTTTAATATAGGAGCAGATCACGTAATAGATGATATAAGGGAAATCTGTAATTTAATATAAAACTTATAAAGTAATAGCATACTGATTTTCAGTATGCTTTTTTGATGTAAACCCTTTGGATGTAAACAGTTAGATAAAAAGTAATTTTGTGATAAAATATTAATATAATTTAACGAAAGGAGAAGGCTATTGAGAAAAAAGAGAATAATTTTTAGTATAGTTTGTGTATTAATATTAATTACTTCTGTTTCTTTTATCTACTCGTATAATAATTATCCTATAAGTTTAGCTAAGCCTAAGGAGTTCGTTCCAAACGGAAGAGTTATTTTAAATAAGAATCTTAGTAAGGAGAAAGTATTAGAAGATAGAGAAGAACTAATAAATATAATAGAAGATACTCACCCTATTTTTTTAGAAGGGGTTAATAAAAAATATAGGGAAGCGAAGGATAGGTTTATAAAAAATACTAATAAGGGAATGTTAACCTCTGATTTTCAAGTTGAGGTTTCTAAATATCTCACATCTTTAGAAGACAAGCATACATCAATAGGTTGGAAAGAAGATGAAAAGTTAAATGTAAATTGGATTTATTTAGATTCAAAATTAAAGTTATTAGATAAAGATGATAATTTAACTAATCAAGAGGTAGTAGAAATAAATGGTGTTAATATAAAAAGCTTAAAATCAGGAATTAATGAGATATTTCCTTATGAAAATTACTCTGGAGAAAATAAAAACATAGAAAATTATCTTAAAGGAAAGAAAGTATTAGAGTATTTAGGAGTAAAACCTAAAGAAGAAGTAAAGTTAAAGATTAAAGAAGGAAGTAATATAAAAAATATAAGTATTTCTTTTATACGAAATATAAGTAAACCTTTAAATCGTGAGATTTATGGTAAAAAAATAGATAAAGATAATTATTATATTAAATTTCAGATTTGCACAGTTAATGATAGTTTAAATACTCTTATAGATAATTTAAAGGGTGAATTAAATAATGGAGTTAAAAATGTAATAGTAGATGTTCGTGATAACCCAGGGGGAGATTCAAAGGCGTGTGAGGAATTATTAAATGCTATGGGTATGGAGTGTGGAAGTTTCTCACAAAAGATAAGATATTCAAAACTTGCAAAAGAACAAAGAGGGTACTTAAAAGAAACTGGATACGTTGATTTAGAAGGAAGTAATTATTCAAAGAAAAATGAAAATATAAAGCTATATGTTATAACAAATGCTAACACCTTTAGTTCAGCAACTTGGCTTGGAACCTTAGTTAGAGATGGGAATTTAGGTCTGATTGTAGGAAGTAGTAGTGAAAATATGCCTTCATCATATGGCGACATTATACAGTATCAGCTTAAAAACAGCAAAATAATTGGAATGGTGTCTCACAAAAAATTTATAAGACCAAATAAAGAAAAGTCTGATGAAAAAACTTTAGAACCAGATATAAAGCTAAAGTTTTATGAAGATCCAGTATCTTATATAGTGAATATGAATAAATAAAAAAGGCTAGTTTGACTAGCCTTTTTTTAGTAAAAATTTTTCGGTAATTAAAGTATATAGATTAAACTTAATATTTTTAAAAAAATATTAAAAAATGTATTGCAAAACAAAAATAAAGTATGATATATTATTAACGAACAAGTTAGTTGTACATACAAATGAGTGAAACTTTAACGTACTTTTACTAAATTTAAACGATTAACTTAATAAAATTACTAGTGATTTTTAAAATTTAAAAGAGAAAATGTTGAATTTTAATGACAAATAATAAACAAAGAAATTTATTTTTGAAGGATGAAGATTGAAATGACAAAAGAAAATACAAAAAATAAGGACAGGCTTACAGCTAAAGATTATTTAAATAAGATTTTAGCAGGTACAGCAACAGGGATAGTTGTAGGACTTATTCCAAATGCAATTTTAGGATCGATTTTTAAAGGGCTTATAGGAGTTTCTCCAATTTTTCAAACTCTATATAATGCAGTAAACATAATGCAATTTGTAGTTCCTATATTAGTTGGAGTTTTAGTAGGATTACAATTTAGTTTTAATGCAATGCAATCTGTAATAGTTGGATGTGCAGTATTTTTAGGTTCAGGTGCTTTTAAAGTAACAGAAAATGGCGTTATGTTAGTTGGTATTGGTGATTTAATAAATATAATGCTAGTTTCTTGTATAGCTGTTTTAGTAATAAGAGCAATTGGTGATAAACTTGGTTCTTTAACAATTCTTTTATTACCAATTATAGCAGGTGCAGGCGTTGGTGTTATCGGAATGCTTATGTTACCATATGTTAGAGAGATAACTGTTGGAATAGGTGCAGTTATGAATAAATTTACAACATTACAACCTTTATTAATGTGCATATTAATCAGTGTATCATTTGCAATTTTAATTATATCTCCAATCTCAACAGTAGCTATAGGAATAGCTATAGGTATAACAGGACTTGGAGCAGGTGCCGCAGCAATAGGAGTTGCAGCTTGTACTGCAGTATTAGTAGTAGGGTCAAGAAGAATTAATCAAAGTGGAGTTACTTTATCAGTTTTACTTGGTGCTATGAAAATGATGATGCCAAACTTAGTTACATATCCAATAATCGCAGTTCCAATTATAGCTAATGGAATACTTTGTGGGATAGGCGGATATTTCTTAAATATTTTAGGTACTCCAAATAGTGCAGGGTTTGGACTAGTAGGATTAGTTGGACCGCTTGCAGCTATTAATGGATCTACTGCAAGCGTTGGACTTGCTATAGCAAGTGCAGTTATCGCATTTATAGTAATACCATTTGTTGGTGCATTTTTAATAGATTTATTCTGTAGAAAAGTTTTAAAATTATACGACGATAAAATTTTTAAATATATTTAATTAACTATTAGATAAAGTAAGGAGAGTGTTCTATATGAAGATAGGAATAGTAGGGGCAGGAGCTATGGGCTCACGTTTCGGATATATGTTACAAAACGCTGGAAATGATGTATTTTTAGTTGATGCGTGGAAAGATCATGTTGATACTATTAATAAAGAAGGTCTTTCAGTTGAAGAAAACGGGGAGATAAAAAAGGTTAAAATACCAGCAATGCTTCCAGAAGATGCAAAAGAAGTTCCAGACCTTGTGATTTTATTTACAAAATCAATGGGATTAAGACCAATGCTTGAGTCTATAAAAGGAATATTAGGTGAAAATACAAGAGTGTTATGCTTATTAAATGGATTAGGTCATAATGAAACTATAGCTGAATATGTTGATAGTAAAAATATCTTAATGGGTGTTACTTTATGGACAGCTGGACTTAAAGGACCAGGACATGTACTATTAACTGGGGATGGAAGTTTAGAAGTTCAAAACTTAGATACTAAGATGGAAGTAGAAGCTAGAGAAATTTGTGATGTATTAAATTTAGCAGGACTTAAAGCACACTATAGTAGTGATGTTATATTCTCAATTTGGAGAAAAGCTTGTGTAAATGGTACATTAAATAGTACTTGTACTATATTAGATTGCAACATAAAAGAATTTGGTGAATTAAAAGAATCTAGAGAATTAATAAGAAAGATAATTGAAGAGTTTTCAAATGTAGCTAAAACTTACGGAGTTAATTTAAACGTAGAAGAAGTTGCAAGAGGAATAGAAGCGATATATGACCCAAGCCAAGCTGGAGCACATTATCCTTCAATGCATCAAGATTTAATTCAAAATAAGCGTCTAACAGAAATAGACTATATAAACGGATATATAGCTAAAAAAGGAAAAGAGCTTAATATAGCAACTCCTTATAACGACTTATTAACTTCATTAGTTCATTCTAAAGAGCAATTACTTATAAAATAATTAGATTTAAAAAGGAAGTTTGTTTTAAACTTCCTTTTTTTATGTAGGTACTTGTAAAATTTTGGACTAATTTAGTTGCAAAATTTAATTTTTATATTTAATATAGATATTATATAAATTTTTATTTGGAGGGCAACATGCTAGAACAAAATTTCTGTGGATGTTTATTTTTCACTGCAACTAGATTAAAAAAAATAGCAGCAAATATTGCTGACGAAGAACTAAAACCTTTAGGTTTATCACCATCATACGTATATATTTTACTTGGCGTTAAATTTAAGCCAGGCATTACTCAAAAAGAGTTATGTGAAGAGCTTCATCTAAAGCCTTCAACAATAACTAGGCTTATTGATAAGCTTGTTATAAAGGGGCTTGTAGAAAGAAAGTCAGAGGGGAAATTATCTCACATATTTTTAACTACAAAGGGTGAGGATATTCAAGAAGATATTTCAAGGTTTAGATTAAAACTACATAATAAATATAAAGAATTATTAGGTGCACAAAACTATGATACCTTAACTAAGCTTACAAATGAGTCAGCTAAAATTTTAGAAGAAAATTAAAATATTTCAAAATTGTAAGGTTAGCGTAACATAAATCAATAAGAGAATAAGAAATCCTTTCGTATAATTGTTTTAGAAACAACTTAAGAAAGGGGAAATGAGTTTTGAAGATATTAAATTCATTTAATTTAAAAATCATTGCAATAGTCTCTATGGTATTAGACCATGTTTATACATATATAGACGGGCCATCAGGAAATAGCATTCCAATATGGTTTGGATATCTAGGAAAAATAGCAGCACCTATTTTCTTTTATTTGATAGCAGAAGGGTTCTTTCACACAAGGGATAGGGGAAAGTACTTAAGTAGATTAGTACTGTTTGGTGCCCTTATGTTTGGAGTAGACAACCTGCTTGGAATAGAAAATAATATATTTTTATCTCTTGCATGTTCAGTTGCTATAATGATGGGACTTGAATATGTTAAAAAGGGAGGAAATAAACCAAAAGGAATTGTATTTACTATAATAATGTCTATAGTAATATTATTTACAGAAGCATCTGGTTTTGGTTTAGTTATGACTTACATTTTCTATTTCTTTAGAGATAAAAAATTATTATTAAGTTTAACTTATATTTTATTTAGTTTACTTCAAGTTATCTTATCTTTGGGACAACCTAATTTTTATGATCAGATATTTTTATATGATTACCAATGGATGATGTTATTTGCATTACCTTTTATATTACTTTATAACGGAAAATTAGGACTTAGAAACAAGTTTGTTAAATGGATGTTTTATATATTCTATCCATTACATTTAACAATAATAGTTTTAATAAGTAGATTCTGCTTTTAATAAAAGCAAATTTAAGCCACTTATTTTTAAAAATAAGTGGCTTAAATTTATTTGTTGTTAAATTCATATTTCTCTAAAATAAAATCTTTAAATAATTTAGCTTGCTCTGAAAGAGGATGGTCTTTTAAAAATGCCATATAGATATATTTACTATTTACTTTATCTTTTATTTTAATAGTTGAAATAGTATTTTTATTTATTAAAGGAGTGTTTGGAATAATCGATATTCCAGCACCTGTTGATACTAAGCTTTCAAGCATACTAGAATTGCTAGGTTCAACTGAAATTTTTGGAATATATCCTAAAACATCAAGGTATGATACGGCATCAGAACTTCTTTCTTCGCAAAAAGCTATAAACTTTTCATCTTTTAGTTCTTCAAGATAAACTTCCTCTTTATTAGATAGTTTATGACCCTTTGGAACTATAATAACATAATCTTCTCTTTTTATAGGAATAGAAGTTATTTCTTTATCATAAATTTCATTTTTAAAGCCATAGTAAAAACCTAAATCAATCTTACCGTTTTTCAAATCATATAGTATTTCATCTCGCTTTTGATAATTAAAATTTATTTTAAGATTTGAGTTGTAATCTAAAAACTCTGTAATTACAAAAGGCATGAAATATTTTGAAACACTCGGAGTAGATGATATTAATAAAGATTTATTTTCACATTTAAGTCTACTATTTATTTTAGAAATTCCAGTTTCTATTTCTATTAAAGCTAAATTTGCGTGTTTTAAAAAGATCTCACCAAAGGGAGTCAAAATAATATTTCTGCCTTTCTTTTGAAATAACTTAACCTCTAATTCTTCTTCTAATTTTGATATTGACTTACTTAAAGTTGGTTGAGTAACAGATAGTATCTTTGAAGCTTTAGTATAATTTAAAGTTTCAGAAACTATTTTAAAATATTCTAGTTGTTGTAAATTCATTTATTTCACCTGCAAAATTTTATTTATAACTAAAAGTTATAATTATATGAAAAAATTCAATTAGACCTATATATAAATAGTGATGTATAATACAATAAATTATAAATTTGAACTTAGAATAAGTCAAAAATTTGGAGGAAAAAAATTATGATGTTAGTAGATAGAGATAAATGTGTAGGATGTACTCTTTGTATTAAAGATTGTCCAGTAAAAGATATAGAATTAAATAGTGGGAAAGCATTTGTAAAAAACGAAGCTTGCATTAATTGTGGACACTGCATAGCTATTTGTCCTAAAAATGCAGTTTTTACAGATGAAAAAACTATGGATGAAGTTATAGAGTATAAAGAAGATGAATTTAAGGTAGAACCAGAAAATTTATTAAACTTTATTAAATTTAGAAGAAGCGTTAGAAACTTTAAACCTAAAGATGTAGAAGATGAAAAGATAATGAAAATAATTGAAGCTGGTAGATATACTCAAACTTCTACAAACAGCCAAGATGTTTCTTATGTAGTAGTTAAGGATAAAATAAATGAATTAAAAGATTTAGCTATGGAAAGCCTTTATGAAAAAGGAAAGTATTTAATTGAAAATCTAAATGAAGATACAAAACCTTTTGAAAGATACGCAAGAAAATGGATTAATATGTTTGAAGAATATAAAAAAGATAATAAAAAGGATGGATTATTCTTTAACGCACCAGTTGTTATTTTAGTAGTTTCAAAAACTCCTATAAATGGGGGATTAGCTTCATCAAATATGGAACTTATGATAGACTCTTTAGGTCTTGGAACTTTCTTTAGTGGATTCTTCCAAAGAGCTGCAGTTTCAAATAAGAAAATAATGGAATTCTTAGATTTAGAGGAAGATCAAAATATTGTTAGTTGTATGGTAGTTGGTTATCCAAACGTAAAATACCAAAGAACTGTCCCAAGAAAAGAAGCAAAAGTAACTTTTAAATAATTAAATATATATTAACTTAGAAAAATATATAACAATAAAAATCACCTAAAAGAATTTTTTAGGTGATTTTTTGTTATTAGCATTATGTAACACAAAAGGAGTTTAAAACATACTATATACTAGGTAAACTTTAATATTAATTATAAGAGGTGTTAATCGTGAGAAGAGGTTATGATAGATCAAGTAGAGGGCATAGTTTTTATAAGAGAAAAAATATAAAAAAAGAAGAAAGCTATAGCGCTTTTGATATTCCAGAAGAAAGAAGAAGTTTTAGTAGTAGCAGTAGTAGCAGCAGAAGCTTTAGTAGAGAGGATTCATATAGCTATAAATCAAGTGCATCTTCTAGTATGAGTAGAAGTAATTCTTATAGTAGTGCTTCTAAGGGTTCTAGAAGTTCATATAGTGGAAGTTATACTAGTGCGTATTCTTCAAGAGAAAGTAGTATATATGAAAGTTTCGATTCAAGAGATTCAGACAGAAGTAGATCTAGTTATTCATTTAGTCGTAAGCCTAGTAGAGAAGAATCTATTTCATGGATATGGGAAAGTGATTTAAGAAGTCCTAAAAGCGAAAAAAGATCTGAAAAAAGAAGACATTATACTAGGTATTAGATTTAATCTTTAAAGATTAGGTGTATAAAGTGGACAAGTATTTTTTTAAAGGACAAATGATAGAAGATTATAAACTTGTTAAACTTTTAGGGCAAGGAAGATATGGAATTGCTTATTTAGGAATAGATAACTACGGAAAAAAGGTTGTTGTTAAGCAGTTTAAAAAAGAAATGCTAAAGATAAGCTTAAGAAATCTAAAATATGAAATTGAAATTTTAGAGAAGTTAAATTATAAAAATTTTCCTAAGTTTGTAGGAACATTTAAAGATAAATATAGAGAAGGTTATATTTTAGAGTATATTGAAGGAAAAGTTTTTGATGATTTAGTTTACAAAGAAAACTTAGAATTTAATAGAAGAGATATATTTAAAGTATGCTATAAATTATTAGATATAATTGAAGTTTTACAGAGAAATAATATAGCACACAGGGATATAAGATTACCAAATGTAATAGTTAAAGAAGATAATTCTTTAGGGCTAATTGATTTTGGGTTAGCAAAGTTTATAGATAATAGAAATGATTTAAGAGTTTCAGATTTTTGGTATTTAGGTGATTTTTTAATTCATCTTTATTATACGAAGTATAATATTAGTTCTTATATTGATAGGCCTTGGTATGAGGAACTTAAGATATCTAAAGAAGAAAAATATTTTCTTAAAAAGTTAATGTCAAAAAGAGATAGTTTTAAAGATACTAACGAAATAAGAAGAGTATTAGATTTTTTAATTTCTAGTATTAATAATGGTAAATTTTATGAGTAACAAAATAGTTAAGGTTTATAAAGAAAGTTTTAGGACTAATATATATACTAGGAAACATTTTAGGGTGATTGGACTTTTAGATGTCATTATAAACTTTGATGGAGTGTACGAAAAGGTTACTTTAGCATATTATAGATCCTCTGGTACAAATGATGGAAAAGTTGAGGGGCTATGGTATCCTATAGTTGGAATAAAATTAGAAACTGGAGAGTTTACAGAGTTCACTAAAGAAATAAATAATATCCTAAAGATTTCAACAAAAAAAGGTGTAGCAAAAAAAGGATGGCTTGCAAAGTCAGTATTTTTTAGAAATTATAAAAGACTAGATAAATTTATTGATGGCTTTTCTTATGGAAGTTACTATGATGAGCTTTTTAGTCTTGGAAAATTATTAAGATACCTTTATGAAAGACAAAATTATTTTTTAGATGAAGATTTAAATGGAGAAAAGCTTAATAAGATAGTTTTATCAAATAATATTTATCCTAATAATAAGTTTACTCAAAGGGAAAATTATGAAAGATTCTTAAGAGATATCTATCTTTTTAAATAAAATAAGCTGCTGCAATATTTTGCAGCAGCTTTATAAATTAAATAGTTACTGTAGAGTTTTCTATAGATTTTAGCTTCAAACTTGTAAGTTTTTCTAATATTAAATTAAATATTAAAAAGATTACAAAAAGCAGAGCGATTATATCTTTATCTGAAACTATAGAAAAGAAGAAAATAAAAGTTTCAATAGATAAAATAATAATCTTAGATTTAGTTAACTTTTCTTTTAAAATAGAATCTTGAATATAATACATTATCATCATAACAAATGCGGAACATATGAAAACAAATCCTAGTTTATCTAAAATGTAATGAAGTGAATTTGAAATTTCATCAATACTATCGTAAGAATTATATGCAAGGCTAGATCTAAATTCATTTTCTAGTGTGTCTGCATAAGTGATAGTAAAACCATTATCTAAATAAGTGCCGCCGCTTCCAGAGCCCTTTAAATCTTCTGATATATTCTTTTTATAATCAAAAACTACTTTATCTCCTTTAGATATAGTAAGGTGGTGAATTCCGTTATTAAATTCATTGTTAAAGGAATTTAATTTTTCTACTATCGATTTTCTAGAAGCTTCATCTAAAGATTCTTTATCTTTTATTTCATTTGCTATAGAATCTATCACAATATTAGAAGTAGGACCATAATCTACCCAAAATTGCTTTTGTTCTTTTTCTAGTTCAAAAACTGACAGAGCCTTTAACATAAATCCAAGTAAAAAAATAAATAAAGCTATTCTTTTTAATATGTTTGTATATTTACTTTGAGATTTTATTATAGTTTTAATATCAGATTTAACTAAATTTTCATCACCAAAACTTTTTATTGCTATATCAATGCTTTCTTCGTTTGTATAACCTTCTTGAATCAAATCGCTTATTTTATCATATAAATGAAACTTCATTTCTTCTTTTAGAATTTTAGTTTCTGTATCATTTGGATCTAAATTACTATAGATGTCATTAAGATATTTTTCTATTTTACTCATTTTAGCTTCCCCCTAGAAATTTATCGATTATTATCTTTAAAACATTCCATTCTTTTGAGTTTTCTTTTAGTGTATTAAGACCATCTTTTGTAATTTTATAATATCTTCGTCTACCGCCATTAGTTTTAGAGTTATCATTCCAATACCCTTTTAGTAAACCTCGTTTTTCAAGTCTCTTTAATGAGACGTAAAGTGTAGCTTCTTTAATTTCAAACTGGTCGTTTGAAATTTCTTTTATTTTCTTTAGAATTAAGTAGCCATACATATCTTCAGGTTTTAAAGTTGATAAAACTATTGAATCTATGTACCCCTTAAGGACTTCTTTATCAAATTCCAAAGTATACACCCCTTTCTTTTATTAAGTACTTTATATTATTAAGTACAATTACATTTTATAATTAAGTACTTAATATAGTCAAGTAATATTTTCCAAATAATATAAAAAAAGTAATTAGGCTATGTAACATTCGTGTAACAAAGAGGAATTAATATATAACTCGAGGTGGTCGAATTGAAAAAAATAATATCGCTAGTATTAATTGCAATTACAAGTGCATGTGTGTTTGCAGGTTGTGCAAAAAGCGAAGATAAAAAGATAGAAAATAACTATTCTAAAGTGGATGACAAGAATTTTAGTTACTCCGTAGACCCTGAAACTTTTAGCATAAAAGTAAATGTAGATGGTTCAACTTATAGTGCATCTAACCCCTTGGAAAAAACTGAGGTAGAAAACTATAAAAAAGATGGCGATAAGATTTCATGGTCCTATCCTAAAAAGAATATTGATGTTGATTTAGAGAAAAAAGATAATTATTTAGATGTAAAAATTAAATCTAACACTAAAAAAGAAAATAGTTTTACTTTTCCAAAAGTAAGTGGTGATTCATACATGCTACCTATAGGCGAAGGTAAGAATATACCAAAAGATGATAAAACATTTAAGGATTATTTTAAAGAAAACGAATTAAATACTTTAGAGAACTTTTCAATGCAATTTTTTGCAGTTAATAAGGATAAATATTCTTTATTATATATAATTGAAAATCCATATAATAATAAACTTATAGCAAATACAAAGGGAGATCTTAATTTCGATTTTAATCACGAATACCCTACTATAAATGAAGATAAAGAATATGGATTTAGAATATATGTTACTGATAAAAATCCAGTTAGCGTAGCTAAAACATATAAAAAT
This sequence comes from Clostridium sp. LY3-2, assembly GCF_024705715.1. NCBI lineage: Bacteria > Bacillati > Bacillota > Clostridia > Eubacteriales > Clostridiaceae > Clostridium > Clostridium sp. LY3-2. The sequence goes on along the minus strand of NZ_JAMDLQ010000047.1, from coordinate 36,287 downwards.
TATATTATCGAAAAAGGCGAATTTAAAACTTTAAGTGAGAAGGCTAAAAAAAATAAAAACATAGAAAAGCTTTATGGTGCTCCTTTTGTTTACTTTTGGGATAAAAATGTAATCTCTAAAGAAAACATTGTTTGGAGTAAGTTAAACAAAGATATGCCAAAAGAACTTAAAGATTGGATAAAAAATTTATTAAAGACAAAAGTGCCAGATAGCAGTGATATATCCTCAGCTTTTGATGAACTTGGCAAAGCGGATTATGTAGATAAGTATACTAAAAATAGAATAGTTACAGGTATTTCAGATGTTCTAATGCTTAAAGAATTCTATAATAAAGATATATTTAAAAACTTAGACGATCAAAGCAAAACTTATTTAGAAAAAGGTATAGATAAATTAAACCCTGTAGAAATAATAGATCTAAATAAAAGACTATTAAAAGGTGAACTAGGTGATTGCGTAGATCCAGTTGATAAGTGGAATAACTCAAACACAGTTGATGTTATAGATGATATGAAAAAGTCTGGAATTAACAATATGTGGATTGGATTTGATGATTGGCAAACTGGATTTGATAATCCAAACTTCGTAAAAGAAGCAAATTACTTAGGATATTTAGTAGGAACTTATGACTCATATCACTCTATCCATAAGCCAGGAGAAGAAGAGTGGAATACAGCAAAATTTAGTGATAAAACTTTATATGACAATGCAACAGTTACAGATAAAAATGGTAAAAAGATAGAAGGATTCCAAGGAACAGGAAGAAAACTAAATCCAACTCTTGCAATGCCTAGTGTTAAAGAAAGAGTATCTTCTATTATGAATACAGGATTATTATTTAATTCATGGTTCTTAGATACAGATGCAACTGGTGAAGTTTATGATGATTATTCAAAAAATCATATAACAACACAAAAGCAAGATATAAAAGCAAGACTTCAAAGAATGGAGTATTTAGAAAATGATTGGAATATGGTAGTAGGTTCTGAAGGTGGAAATGATTTTGCAAGTAAAACATTAGCTTTTGCACACGGCATAGATACACCTTCATTTAATTGGATGGACCCTGATATGAAATCTAATAAAGAAAGTAAATATTACTTTGGAAAATATTATTCTAATACAGGAGGCGTTCCAGAGTTATTTAAAAAACCAGTTCCTCTAAAAGATAAATATAGAACTTTATTTTTAGATGAAAAGTATACTATTCCTCTTTATAAATTAGTTTATAACGATTCAGTTATAACTACTTACTGGTGGGGAAATGGAACTTTAAAGTTTAAAGATGATGTAAAAAATAGAATGCTTTCTGAGATTTTATTTAATGTACCACCTTTATATCATATAGATAAAAATGAGTGGGAGTCAAATAAAGATACTATAGTTAACCACACAAAGGTTTGGTCAGATTTTAGTAAAAAGGTAATAAACAAAGAAATGACAAATTACAAAGTTTTAACTGATAATAGAGAAGTTCAGATGACAGAGTATGGAAATGATATTAAAGTTATAGCTAACTTCTCAAATAAAGATGTTAATGTTTCAGGTGATAGCATAAAAGCTAAATCACTTTTAATTATAGATGGTAATAATAAAACCATATATACCCCTTAAACTAGAAAAGAAGCAATAAATTTATTGCTTCTTTATTCTTTTGGTAAAGTTTACATGATATAATATTTAAGATAATAATTAAGGGGTAAGGAGAGATTTTATGAGAACAGAAAAAGAAAAAATGTTAAATTCAGAGTATTATTTTGCAGGAGATTCAGAATTATCATTAGAAAGAGAAAAGGCTAGAAGGTTAACTAGAGAATATAATAATACTAGTGAGAAGGAAAAAGAAAAAAGAAGTGAGATTTTAAAAGAGTTATTAGGTCATAGCGGAAAAGATATATTTATAGAACCTACGTTTAAATGTGATTATGGTAGCAATATTTCAGTTGGAGATAATTTTTATGCAAACTTTGATTGCGTAATATTAGATGTTTGTAAGGTTACAATTGGAGATAACTGCCTACTTGCACCAGGAGTTCATATATACACAGCTACACATCCTTTAGACGCTAAAGAAAGGGTGAGTGGGCTTGAGTTTGGAAAGCCTGTAACTATAGGTGATAATGTTTGGATTGGAGGAAGATCTATTATTAATCCTGGAGTGAATATTGGAAACAATTCCATAATAGCCTCAGGGTCTGTAGTTACTAAAGATGTAGAAGATAATGTAGTAGTTGGTGGAAATCCAGCAAAAGTTATTAAAAGATTATAATTTACTCTTTTAAAATATTGTAAATTATAATATAATATGATAAAAGATAGATTTCAAAAAGAGAGGTAATTTTGTGAGTGTATAGTATCTAAAATGATAATTTTTATTAATTTTATAAAATTTTAAGGTTTAAATACCTTTTATTTTGATGGAATTAATTATTATTTAAGATACGAGTCCACGAAACTACACCTATTGGGAGAAGTCCCTTTATTTTGTTTATTTAGCTGTGGAGTATCCACAGCTTTTTTTATTTAAAATCGAAATCTATTTTTTAGTTTCGTTTGGCTCAAAGAGGAAAGCAAGGAAGGGTAAAAATGAATAAAGAAACATTAAACAAATTACATTATTATGAGTTAAAAGAAATAGTAAAAGGATATTGTGTAAGTGGTTTAGGGAAAGAATTAGTAGAGAAAATCAAACCTAGTTCAGATTTGAAAGTTGTAGATAGAAGGCTTGAAGAGACTGAGGAAGGAAGAGCGTTAATTGATGCATCTTATTATATTCCTTTTGATGGAATCTTTAATATAAAACCTCTTTTAGAAAAAATGGAAAAGGGGTCATCTTTAGATATAGAAGATTTAGTAATGATATCTAACTTCTTAAGAGGCTCTAGAAAAATTAAAAATTTTATGAAAGATAAAGAAGGTTATGCTAAAACTCTAAGTTTATATGCAGATAATATAACGGAGCTTTCTTATATAGAAGAGGAAATTAATAACACAATAATCGGAAATAGTATTAGTTCTAACGCATCTAAAGAATTAAAAAAAATAAGAAGACACAAAGATATATGTGAGGGGAAAATAAAAGAAAGACTAGAAAAGTTTTTAAAAAGCCCAAATAATAAAGAAGCTATAGGAGAATTTTTTATAAGTTTAAGAAATGGAAGATATACTGTTCCTATAAAGGCTGCTTATAAAAATAAAGTCGATGGAACTATAATTGAAACTTCATCAAAAGGAGGCTCTGTATTTATAGAACCAAAGGTTATCTCTAAATATACTAGCGAATTTGAAGTTTTAAAAGTAGAAGAAGCTATGGAAGAATACAAGATTCTAGCTAAATTAACTGAAATAATTTATGAAAGAGTAAAAGAACTTAAAATAAATATTGAAGTTATAGCAGAGTATGATATGATTTTCGCTAAAGCTAAGTTTAGTAAAGAGATAAACGGAATAAAACCTAAATTAAATAAAGATGGATTTATAAAAATAGTTAAAGGAAGATACCCTTTAATTAAAAATTCAGTTCCTTTAGATTTTGAAATAGGCGATAATTATAAGAGTCTTATAATTACAGGGCCAAACGCTGGGGGGAAAACAGTAGTTTTAAAAACTATTGGAATACTAACTTTAGCTACATTATCAGGATTTCATATTGGAGCTTCTAAAAATACAGAAATTTCAGTTTTTGATAATGTATTTGTAGATATTGGAGATAATCAAAGTATTGAAAATGCTTTAAGTACATTTTCTTCTCACGTTAGTAATTTATCTAAAATTATAAAAGAAACAAATAAAAATACATTATTACTATTTGATGAAATAGGAAGTGGAACTGAACCAAATGAAGGTGCATCTTTAGCTATAGCTATTTTAGAAGATTTATACTTAAAAGGGGCAACTACAGTTGCAACTACCCACTATGGAGAAATAAAAAATTATTCGAGTTTGCATCCTCATTTTGAAAATGCAGCTATGGAATTTCAAAAAGATACTTTAGATCCATTATATAAATTAAAGATTGGAGTATCAGGTGATAGTAACGCTTTATATATTTCTAAAAAGGTGGGAATATCTGATTCTATAATAGAAAAAACAAAAAAATATATAAAAACTAAAGAATACGAGATAAACTTAATTAGCATAGAAAAGCCAAAAAATAAAGTTATAGAAAGAGAAAGAAATAATATAGATGACTTTAATATAGGAGATAAAGTTTTACTTTTAGATAAAAACGAAAGCGGTATTGTTTTTAAAGAAAGGGATAACTTAAATAATGTTATAGTGTTTTTTAAAGAAGAATATTTAAAGGTTAACTATAGTAGGTTAAAACTACAAATTAAAGCTTCAGATTTATATCCGAAAGATTATGATTTTAATCAATTATTTGTAAGATTCGAAGAAAGAAAGCTAGAAAAAGATATCTTAAGAGGTTCAAAAAAAGCTTTAAAGAAAATAAGAAAAGAACATTTAAAGTAAATTTTAAAAGTGCTAATTTATATTAGCACTTTTTTTAAATCTTTTTCTTAGAAAGGTAGGCGCCTTAAAAAGGGTTATAATTATTCCTATAAAAATAAATAAATAACCTAAAGGTATCATAAAGAAATATGGTTCAACTAAAAATCCTTCAGAATTAACATATGTATCTGAAGTAATATTAACTAAAAAACAAAGTAAACCTAAAATATAAGGTGAAAGATAAATTAATTTTTTCATTTGTATCACTCCTTTTATAAAAACATAATATCATTAAATTTCATAAAAAACAATATAAATTTATCGAAAAACAATAAAATTAGATTGAAATCAAATTCGTTAATAAGAATTATATGAATATATATATATTTCTATAAAGATAACTTATATGGGATTATATTTTTACAAATTTTAAAAAATAAAGGTAACGAATCGAAAATTTATAACTTAATCTCTGAATTTTTGACTATATTTATAAACATTAACAAAAAAAACTTGTAAATGTTTACTTATAACAAAAACTTATAGGTTGAATAAAAAAATGTTATTATTAATATTTTTTGGTAAATGATAGAATTAAAATGTAATATGTTTGTTAAAAAAATAACTTGGCCAAGGAATAATAGTATTACTAATTTGAAAATTAGAGGTGTTCTATGAGTGTTATTTATTTTTTTGTGTGTTTAATATCATGTATAGTTGGAGCTATAAGTGGTATAGGTGGGGGCGTTATTATAAAGCCAGTATTAGATTCACTAGGAACATTAAATGTTTCTGTAATTAGTTTTTTATCAGGGTGTACTGTTTTAGCAATGACAAGTATGACTTTATTTAGAAGTAGAAATTCTAATATAAAGATTGATAAAAGAAAAGGTACTCTTCTTGCAGTTGGAGGAGCGATTGGTGGAATAATAGGTAAATTAATATTTGATTACATAAAAACAGCATCCGGCGAGGAAGCTGTAGTTGGAGCTTCACAATCTATGCTTCTTGCAATCGTTACCATAGGAGTTTTGATATTTACTTTAAATAAAAGCAAATTTAAAACATATAGCGTTGAAAATAGTATTGTATGTTTGATAATTGGTTTTTTATTAGGGTCAACTTCTGCATTTATGGGGATTGGAGGAGGTCCAATTAACTTAGCTATACTATTCTTATTTTTTGCAATGGATAGTAAGACTGCAGCTTTAAACTCTATATATATTATTTTCTTTTCACAACTTACAAGTTTATTATTTACAGTATTTAGAGGAAAGGTTCCAGACTTTGATCCTTCTGTTTGTTTATTTATGTTAGCAGGTGGTATTTTAGGAGGAACTATAGGACCTATGATATCTAAAAAATTATCTTTAAAGGGAGTGGACAAGGTATATACAACACTTGTAATAGTTGTAATACTGATTAGTCTATATAACTTTGTAGGATATGTCGGAAAAATATAAGAAAGAAGGTAACTATTATGACAATATGTGCAAAATGTCCAACAAGAGGATGTACTACTAAAGAAGAAAATAAAATGCCAAAGAAACTTTGTCCAAGCAGAGATTTAGAACTTCAAGAGGAAGCAAGAGAGCTTTATGTTTCAGAAGATTTAAAAATCGAAAGGGAAGCGACATTAGTTGAAGGTGAAGGAAATTGTAACTGGACTCGTGTTCGAGAAATAGTTGTTTTTGCAAAAAAGATGGGTTATAAAAAAGTAGGTGTAGCATTTTGTATGGGATTACACGATGAGTCGAAAATGTTTGTTAAAATATTAGAACATCATGGTCTTGAAGTAGTTTCTATAGGCTGTAAAAATGGTGCTAATTTAAAAGGGTATATAGGTATAAAGCAAGAAGAAAAAGAAACTTACGTTAAAAATGATATAATGTGTAACCCTATAGCACAGGCATTATATTTAAATAAAAATGAAGTTGATTTAAATATATTACTCGGGTTATGCGTAGGACATGACACATTATTTATAAAACATGCAAAGGCGCCAATAACAGTATTTGCTGTAAAGGACCGTGTACTTTGCAATAATCCTTTAGGGGCAATTTATGGTGCTGAAGGTTATTATAAAAAGAAATTATTTGATGAAGAATTTTAAAAAAATGCTAGAGGTAAAAACTCTAGCATTTATTTTATATTATTTACTTTTTTAAGTAAACCTTCTAATTTGTCAGTTGATGTTATTCTATCATTACATTTTTCGCTGTCTAAGCATATATAAAATCCTATAGATTTATAAGCATCTAAGCTTTTACTTGAAGTTTTACATATAGGTGAAACAAAGGCAACTTCGTCTTTTTTACCTATATGATTACAAAGTGTACAAACGTTAGTATTATTAGATGTAGAATCAGATAGCCTACAAGACATTCCAAGTAATGAACCGTTATAATCATAAGCTATAAGTAGTTTTCTTATTGATGGATCTATAAAACCTAAGTAAACTAAAGTTTTATCTTCTGATAGGTCAGGTAATTTTAACTTTTTCTCTTTTTTAAAGAGTTTAGTTAAAGTTTTTGAACTTGGAATTTTCATACCGTAAACGTAAGATCTAACTTCCTTTAAATATCCTTCAATTTGTAGAGGATCTTCTATTTTTGTAATATCTAGAATTTTTCTTTCTTCTTCATTTAAAGAATCAAATTTAGCATATATTTTGTTTCCTATATACGCTTTTGTACTTTCTACTATTTTTTTATCAGTACAATTTCTAAATGCATTATTTAAATCATATAAGCATTTAGCTACAAAGTTATATTCGTATTTTTTAATAAAAGGACTCATAAATTTCACTCCCTTAATTCATATCCTTAGAAAAAGAATATCATTATAAAAATTAAGATTCAATCTAATAAATAGTTATGAAATGTTTATGAGCAAAGTTTACTTTCTTCAGTTATGATTCTTCTTATACTTTTATCAGATAAAAAATATTCTTTAGCTAAATCATTAATCTTAGAACCTCTTTTATACTTTTTATAAATTTCTATATTTCTGTATTTTAATTCTTTTTTAATACCGCTCTTTTCACCCCAAGATTTTATATTATCATCTTTTCTTGGGATATATAGGCACTCACCGTCTATATATTTTTGAATTATTTCAACAACTTCCTTCGGTAACACATCTAATGCTTTTATATATTTCATAAAATCTACTCCTTGCTAAACTAAAATTAAATTAAGCAAAAGAGTACTTAAAAACAATGTGCTTTAGAAGCCTTTGTTTTGTAAGCTAACTAAAAACTTAGGCTCCATACAAAGCGTAGCTTCGCTTTTAAGTAGTCCTTGCAAGGAGCTAAGTGATTTATAGCTGAATGTATTTTTAAATACCTTCATAAAAAACACCTCCGATTATAAAATTAATTATAACATATTATACTAAAAATTTTTTAAAGGTTTGACTTAGAGTGCACTCTAAGTGATAAGATAAAAGTGAAAAAAAGAATTAGGGTGGGATGAAAATGAAGAGAAAAATTATATTTTTTGATGCTGATGGGACTATAGTAAAGGGACACTTTATGTCAGATAAGACAAAAGAAGCATTTAAAAAATTAAGAGAAAATGGGCATATACTAGTTTTAAGCACAGGTAGGGCGCTACCTTCTATCTATGGGGTTTTAAAAGAGATGGAATTTGAAAATATTATATGTTCAGCTGGCGGCTGTGTAGTTGTTAATAATGAAATAGTATATAAAAAGCCGATGAAAGAAGAAAGCAAAAGAGAATTAGTAGAGTATTTTAATAAAAATAATATAGTCTATAATATGGAAGCAAATGATAGTATTTATATAAATAAAGGACATAAAGAAAAATATATGAGATTATTTGAACTTCCAGATAAACATAAAGTTTCAAAAGAAGAATATGATGTTCTTTTAAAGCATAGGGAAACTATAGATAAAGGAACAACTGAAATAGAAAATATAGATAAAATAGAAATAAATAAATTACATTACTATGGGGCTGACGTTTTATATGATGGTGAATGTTTAGTAGATAATGAAAAGATAAAAAGAGATTTAGGAGATAAATATAAATGTATTTCTTTATCTTTAAGTAAAAAGTTTAGCGGCGGAGAAATATCTGAAAAGGATGTTTCAAAAAAGGTAGGAATGGAAGTTATCTTAGGCTATTTTGATGTAGACTTTGAAGACGTGTTTGCAATTGGTGATGATTATAACGATATTGAAATGCTAGAGTTTTCTAAAAACAGCATAGCTATGGGACAAGCGCCAGAAGAAGTTAAAAAATATGCTACATTTATAACTTCTGATCTAGATAATGATGGATTTTATAACGCAATGAAACATTTTAAATTAATTTAAAAGAAGCCTCCTAAAAAGGGGGCTTCTTTTATTTAGATAAAGGACCATATTTATCTTTATCTAAAAAGGTTAAGCAAAAGGTAAGCTCTTCTATATGTTCTCTTTCATCGTTTGTTATCTCATTTATAAGAGCTATTAAGAAGTCATCGCTAATATTGGATATGAAAAATTCATAAAGTGAAATAGCTTCAAGTTCTCCTTTAATAGCTTCTCTTAAATAGTCTAATAAATTAGAATCTTTTATTTTGCTAGAAGAAACATCTGAATATTTTTTTTTGTCTTTAGAATTTAAGGTAATATGATCTTTAATCTTATACTTGTACTCATCTAACTTTTTATCATATTTTCTAAGTGCATTTAAAAATAAACCATAATGTCTTTTTTCGTCTTCCATTATATGATGAAATATTTCTTTTATTTCTTTATTATTTGTAAGTTTTATAAAATGGCTATAATCATTTATAGCAACTATCTCAGCTATCATACCTTCCCTTAAAAAGTTAACTTTGTCTATTAAGATGCCTTGGGGCTGTCTATTAGTAGTGTAACTCATAAATCCTCCAAAATACTTTTTGTATATTATATTTAATTTGAGAAATTCTGTTAATAAACAATTAAAGAATAGAAATTTGATTGACTTTAAGAGTGAGAAAAGATACAATTATTTCTAAAAATAAAAGGGGGTAAAATTATGTATTATGGAGAAAAAGTTTTATTAAGGGGCTACAAAGAAGAAGATATAGAAAAGGCTTATGAGTTTGTTAACGACTTCGAAGTTAAAAGACTACTTGACCCAAATACACCTTTTCCAATCACCAAATGGGAAGAAGAATCTTGGATTAAATCTTCTAAAAATAAAGAAGGTTTAGTTTATGATTTTGCAATTGAAGATATAGTTACAGGTCAGTATATAGGCGGAGTTAGTATAAATTCTTGTAGCATAAAAAATAGAAATTGCGTAATTGGAATAATGATAGGAGATAAAAAGTTTTGGGGAAAAGGATATGGAACTGATGCTTTAAAGGTTTTAATAAAATTTATATTTGAAGAATGTAATTTAGAAAAAATTAAACTTGCGGCATATAGCTTTAACAATAGAGCTATAAGATGTTATAAATCTTTAGGATTTAAAGAAGAAGGTATTTTGAAAAAGGAAATCTATAGAGAAGGAAAATATTACGATGAGATATTGATGGCTCTATTTAAAGAAGATTATAAAAATTAATTAAAATTAAGCTTTAGGATTATATTCTTAAAGCTTAATTTTAGTTAGTTATATTAATAAAATAAAAAGGAAGAAAGCTTATGAAAAAGACGATATTAGATTTTAAAGATAAAATACTTAAGTTACCTTTAAAAGATAAGTACACTAAAGAAGATCTTTTAATAGAAGATTTTTTAATAGATGAAAAAGGTAATATAAAAGTTTATTATGCACCTCATAATGAATATATAAATAAAAAGGCTAAAGTTATTATAGTTGGAATAACACCTGGGTTTAATCAAATGAATAATGCATTTGTAGAGGCTAGATACGATTTAAATGAAAATTTAGATTTAGAAGAAATTAAATATAGATGCAAAGAAAAAGGAAGATTTAGTGGTCCTTTAAGAAAGAATACTATATCTATGTTAGATACGATAAGCTTAAATAAAGCTTTAAATATTGATTCTTGCAGTGAGTTATTTTTAGATAAGGACTACCTTATTCACACAACGGCTTTAGTATCTTATCCTGTATTTATTAAAGATAAAAATTATACAGGTCATACTCCAAGCTTAATAAAGAGCGAATTTTTAATGAAGTATGTATACGATATCTTTATAGAGGAGATAAAAAGCATAGAAGAATTTGATAAAGCTATAATAATACCCCTTGGGAAAGCTGTTTTAGAAGTTTTAATTAAGTTAAGTGAAGAAGGATATATAAAAGAGGAACAAATTTTAAAAGGATTCCCTCACCCATCAGGTGCAAACGTTAATAGGGTAAATGAATTAAATAAAAATAAAGATGATATGACAAAGTTTATATTAAATAAATTTAAATAATGAAAAGGGGAAAATATATGAGAGATTATTTTAAAGAATTAATTGAGGATTTAAAATCTTTAGAAGAAGTAGAACTTATAATGCTTGGAGGTTCGAAAGCATTAAATAAAGAGGACGCGCTATCAGATTATGATGTATATGTTTATTATAGTGATTATATAGAGGTAGAAGCGAGAAGAGAAATACTTAAAAAATATTTTAAGTACGTAGAAGTATCTAATAAATTTTTTGAAGAAGAGGATGATGGAATTTTAATAAATGGAAAGGAAGTTGAACTTATCTATAGAGATTTAAATTTTCTAGAAGATAATTTTATAGATACATTTGAAAAGTTTGAATCTTCATTTGGTTATTCAACTTGTATGGTTCATAACATTTTAACTTCAAAGGTTCTTTATGATAAGAATGATATAATAAAAGGCTACAGAGAAAAATATAATTTTTATCCTAAAGAATTAAAAGAAAGTATAGTTTTAAATAATATAAAACTTTTAGATAATCAAATGCCGTCTCTTTCTTATCAAATTATTAAGGCTATAAAAAGAGGGGATATAATTTCTATAAATCATAGGATAACTGAGTATTTAGCAATTTATTTTGATATTTTATTTTCGTTAAATGAAGAGTTTCATCCTGGAGAAAAGAGACTTTTACCTTGGATTGAAAAGTTTAAAATAAAGCCAGAAAATTCTAAAGAATTAATAACTAATTTATTAAACGCTCAAAACCTTAGTAAAGAAGATGGGATTAAAACTGTAAAAGAGTTATCAAATGGTATGAACGATTTAGTAAAAAGTATTTATAAAGATTTTGAAAAATCAAATTACAGTAAAGAAAAGGGTGAATAAAGAAAAGGTATTTAAAATACCTTTTCTTTATGTCTATAAATCATATCGATATGAGGAATATTATCTTCTAAATAAATTTCTGATACCTCTTTAAAACCTAAGCTTTTATAAAAATTTATTAAATATGCTTGTGCTTGGATTTTTATAGTGTTTTCATTAAGTTCTTCTGTAATAAATTTTATTGCCCTTGTCATCATATCTCTAGAAATCCCGCCTTTTCTATAAGCTTCTTTTACTATAACCCTTCCTATAGAAACTTCATCATAAGATATGCCCCTTTCTAATATTCTAAGGTAAGCTATTATTTTATCATCATCTTTTAAAAATAAATGATAAGAATTTAAATCCTTAAAATCACAATCTTGGTATGGACATTCTTGTTCTACTATAAATACTTCATTTCTTAAAGAGAGTATATTATAGACCTCTAAAGCACTTAAATTTTCAAAGTTTTTTAATTCCCATTTCATTTGCATAACCTCCAAAATTATAAAATTTAATAGGATTAAACAAAAAGCACCGAATCTCATTCCTCCTTATTTAATAAGGCCCTAGTGGAATAAGATTCAGTGCTTATCTAAAGTTCTTACCCGGGGATAAGAACAAGCATCCTATTATTATATTGATTAAATAATATCATTTGACTAATAAAAATGCAATAGCTTGTATAAATTTTATAAAGTATAATTAAATTATAGTAAAAATTTAGGGGGCATTTTATGAAAAAAATTATAGCAGGGGTATTAATTTTAATTGTAATATTTATTACTTTTATTAATTTAAAAGAGAAGGGGAATGGCTTAAGAGAGGATGATTTAGATATTTTTAAGAAAGATTTTAAAGTTATAAAAACATTAAATGTGAATAATTATTCTAAAAAGAAAGTTAAAGATAAAGAAGCATTCACAGAACTTGAAATAATGTATTTTTATCCAAAAGAAATAAAAGATAAGCTAAAAGATAATATAGAAGATATCACTTTTGATAATGAAAATATAAAAGTAGAGAAGATAGATACTTTAAAGAAGGTAGAAACAGAAAAATATATTTTATCTTCTATATCTATAAGTTTAAATTTGTTAAGTGAAGATTTAGTATCTGAGAATATTAATATAGCTTTAAAAGATGGAGGAAGTATAGATTTAAACTTTGGAAAATTAGTTAACAAAGATTTAGATTTAAGTAACCTTGAAGAAGGAGATTCAAAAAATATCGATATAGAAAATTCTATAGTTATATCAAAAGATGATCTATCGAATTTTAAAGTTCATAATTTAAATAAAGATAATATTACTATTAATAATCTAATTTTAGATAAGGAATACTTTAATTTAAAAAGTGATTTTAAAAGAGAAAATATAAAAGGTAATTCAGAAGGAAGAAGTTATAAGCTTGATATTTCTCCTAAGGATAAAGGGTATATTAATTTTTATTATAATATTTTAGTTTCTTATAATTATAAAAATAAAGATTATTTTTATCGATCACCTATAGGAACTAAGGAAGGTTTATATTTTAATGATATAGATGATAAAGTATTAGAAAGTTTAAAGCTTTAATAAAAAACGTATCTTTTTGATACGTTTTTTATATTAGTCCAAAAAGTCCAAGCAATATAGGAAGAAATACTGAAGGGAGCATATTAGAGACTTTAATTTTAGAAATTCCAAGCATATCAAAGCTAAGACCTATTATTAAAAGACTACCTATTGCAGTCATAGAAGTAATAACAGCTTGGCTTAAAAGAGAAGATAAAAATGATGCACATAAAGTGATAGTTCCTTGGTAGATAAAAACTGCTATAGAAGAAAAAATAACACCTATCCCAAGGGTTGCAGAAAATATAATAGCAGAAATACCGTCTAAAACAGATTTTGCTAAAAGTGTATCATAATCTTTTAAAAGGCCACTTTCTAAAGAACCTACTATAGCCATAGCACCAACACAAAATAAAAGACTCGATGAAACAAAGGCTTTAGAAATAGAAAATTTAGAAGTTTCTAAAGAAGATGAAATTTTAGTTTTAGAAGAGACTTTTAATTCTATAAAATTTCCAAGAGATTTTAATCTTTTATCAATATCTATATATTCTCCAATCAAAGACCCAACTGCAATGCAGATTATAGTAATTAAAGTATTCTCTCCCTTTAGTGCACCGCTAACACCTATATAAAAAACGCAAAGTGCAATTCCTTTCATTATAGTATCACTTATTTTATTTGATATTCCTCCTTTAATAAATAAGCCGACTAAGCTACCTAAAATAATCGCTAATGTATTTATTATAGTTCCCAGCATAAAAATCTCCTCCTTTAAGTATACAAAAATAAATATATTAAGGAAAATTATAACATATAAACAAAAATTACTCATTATATTTGTAATTTTAATAATTATAAAGGATTTAATTCATTTAAAAAATAATAAAGCAAACTCTAGTTTTAGAGTTTGCTTTAATTATGTTTTATATTAAGTCTTCTATATCATTTACTTTAGCTTGTTCGTTTTCGTTTATTGGGATAACTAAGCACTTTTTACCATCTATTATTTGTGATTTTATTTCGCTAACCTTTTCAGGTTTAACTTTTAAAACAACATCAAAAGCTTCATCAGGGTTTAAATTATCCTCTACTTTAGAACCATCTTCTGTTTGATCTATATTAGAAGAATCTAGGGTGTTTTCTTCCTCTTTTTCAAGCTTTATAGAAGCTTCTTCTTTAACTTGTTCAATTTTTTCTTGAAGCCTTACAACTTCTTTTATAAGATGTTCTTCTTTTTTCCTCTGCTCATTTTCTTTTAATGTTTTTTTATCTATTAAGTTTTCGGCTAAAGGAATTTGGTCTTTGAAATTTTCATCAAATGATTTTTCGATTTTTTTAGTGATAGCTTCTGGAACACCGCTTTCAGTTAAAAGATTTTGCATCTCTTCTTTTGAAAGAGATAAAGGTTCGCTATCTGTGTCACCGTAAATTGAATCATGTTCTTCAATCATATTACTTAAGTTTTCTTGAACTTCCATAAAAATTTTGTTTGCAGCTTTTTCATCAGCTACGTAAGAATCTTTAATTATAGATTGAAATGCTTCTTTTTGAATAGTTGCAGTTTGTTTTATTTCACAACCAAGAGAGTTTTCCATAAGCTCTGGGTGAGTATTTTTAGCATTTTTAGTGTAATACATAACTGAATTTACATCAGAGCTACGGTTTATAAATGCTGGGAAAACAAATCCGTTTTGAGGAGCTTCTACAACCCAATCACGGATTCTAGCCCCTATTGTATTTTCTTCTTCATAATATCTAAGTCCTGGTTCTGATAAAGAAACAGGACAAACAGCACATAAAATATATTCGTATATTTCTTCTGATTCATCTATATTTAAATTATCAGATGTTTTAGTTATAACATCATATGCATCGTGAAAAAGTATAATTAAGAAGTTTCCAGTATAATCATAATTATCTATAATCGACTTATAAAAATCATTAAGTAAATTATCATCTTTTAAAGCACTAGTTTTAAGTTGCATAAGAGAGACTTGTCTATCATTTACTAAGTCTTCAGAAGCTTTAAAGTTTAATTCTAATAAATTATTTGAAATAGTACCTGATATAACTTTTTTAGCTATATCTAAATATTTAAAATACTCGTCCTCGTCTAGATTTAGAAAACTTTCTCTGAAATTTAAAATCATATTTTTCTCTGAATTTACATAACAACCGCACATTTTAGTAAAAGTACAGTTTTCCTTTTTTAAGTGTTTTCTTAATTCAAGTATATCTTTTTTTCTCATACAAACCCCTCGATCGAATTTAATTTTAGGCGTAATTTATTTATTACCATTATTAAGTATAGTATTTTTTTTATATTAATTAAAGTGTTCTAAATTATTTCTTACATAAATGAAAGATAAATGTAATGAAAGTAAATATGTGTTTTAAAGTCTTTAACCTATAATTTTTATATAGTAATTTTTATCAGGAGGTTAAAGATGGAATTAGCAATTAGAAATATCAAAAGAAATAAATTAGATTACATAATTTATTTAGGGGCAATATCCCTTGCAATAAGTAATCTATATTTCTTTTGTTCGATAATTTTTGGAAAAACAGTTAGTGGATTTATAGATGAATTTGATGGGGTTAATGGAATATTTTACGGTTCAGGATTACTTATCCTTTTAGTTATTTCTATATTTATATGGTATTCAAATAAATTTTTTATAAGAAAAAGGCAAAAGGAAATAGGGATTTATTCATTAGTTGGGATGGATAATAGCAAAATATCAAATATGATATTTGGAGAAATGATGTTTATTGGATTGATAGCTATGGGGCTTGGGTCTGTTTTAGGGTTATTATTTTCATCAGGGTTTACAAAAATATATTTTAATATGCTTAATATAAAAAATACAACGAGTATAGGCGGATTTGATTTAAAAGCTTTAATTATAGCAAATATATTATTTTTTATATTTTATACTATAGTATCTTTAAACAGTTCAAGTATTATAGATAAATTTAAATTAATTGATTTATTTAATGCTGATAATAAAAGGGAAAAAGAGTTTAAAAAGCCGATTATAAAAGGTCTTTCAGCTGTGACAATAATAGTTATAGGGTATTTAAGTTTTCCATTTTCAATAGGAACATTAGGACTTAGTATTGTTATTACATTATTTTTAGTAGTTAAAGGTACATATAAATTATGTAATACATTGGTTATAGATAAGATAAATTTAAGAAAAGAGAAAACAGGTTATAGAGATGGAGAGGATTTAATAGTTAGTTCTAATCTTTTATTTAAAATTAGAAGTAATTCAAGAAGTATTGCAACAACATCTGTATTAATAGCATCTAGTATGACAGCACTTGGCGTATGTTTAACTTTGTATTTTGGAGATGAATCTGGAGTTTCAAATAATGTTATTACTACTATATTATTTGTTGGGATTTGCATATCTTTAGTTTTTACTATATGTACTATATCAATTATGCTCTTTAATTTTATAAGAGAAGCTTATGATGATAAAAGTAGATATGAGATGTTAAGTAAGATTGGATTTTCAAAAGAAAATATAAAAAGCATAATAACAAAACAATTAAAGGTAAATTACTTACTTCCATTTTGTATAGGGGGAGTGCATAGCTTAGTTGCTTTAAGCATTACTATACTAGGACTTAGAGGGAGATTTATAACAGTAATAGGCGGAATGTATTTAGGGTATTTTATAGTTTACTTTATATATTTCTTAATAACAAGATTTATATATATAAGAATAATTTTTAAGTAAAAGAGGTAAAAATATATGAAAGATATTTTAAAGATAAATAATTTAGGAAAAACATATGGGAGCGGAAATAACAAAGTTTTAGCTTTAAAAAATATAGACTTAACTATAAAAGAAAAAGAATTTGTAGCAGTTATGGGGCCTTCAGGTTCAGGAAAAAGTACATTACTTAATGTAATTTCAACTATAGATAGGCCAAGTTCTGGTGAAGTATATATAGATGGAAGCAATATAAATAAAATATCAGATAAAAAGCTTGCAGCTTTTAGACGAGATAAATTAGGATTTATATTTCAAAGCTTTAATCTTTTAGATACTTTAACAGTTGAGGAAAATATAGCACTTCCTTTAACGATATCTAAAAATATAAATAAAAGTGAAATAAAACAAAGGGCTGCAAATATTTCTAACAGGCTTGGAATAAGAGAAATACTTCACAAGTATCCTTATGAAATATCAGGAGGACAAAAGCAAAGGACAGCAGCTTGCCGCGCAATTATAGGAAATCCATCTCTTATTTTAGCGGACGAGCCTACTGGTGCTTTAGATTCAAAGTCAGCTGAAAATTTATTAGATACTTTAAATTTTCTAAATGAAAAAGAAGATGCAACAATAATGATGGTAACTCATGATCCTTTAGCTGCAAGTTATTCAAAAAGGGTAATCTTTATTAAAGATGGGAATTTAGCGTATGAAATCGAAAGAAAAGGAAGTAAAGAAGAATTTTTAAAAAAGATTCTTGAAGTTATAGCTTATATGAACGTTTAAAATTAAATGAAAATATCTAAAAAGAAGCATATTTGTGTATGCTTCTTTTAATTATATTCAAAAGTAATAAATACTTATAAAAAACAGTCTTTTTTAAGAAATAGAGTTAATAATTTCAATAAAAATTATATTAGTATAGATTTGAATCTTTAAATAGGAAAAGAGATATTTAAGTTCCTAAGTGTTAGGAAAAATGTTTCTAAGCTTTAATTAAAGAAAAGGTGTTAAATTTAACTTAGGAGGGGAAGATATGTTAAATAGTCGCCAAGCTAATATAATTGATATATTAAATGACAATAATGATTGGATTACAGGAAAGGAATTATCAAAAATTTTAACAGTCTCTGATAGAACTATAAGACTTGATATATCAAGTATAAATAATTACTATAACTGTGTTTTGATTCAATCTAATAAAAGGTTTGGGTATAAAATTAATAAAGAGTTGTTAAACAAGCAAGATATAGAGATAAAAGGGGTGATACCTCAAAACTCTAAAGAGAGATGTGTATATGTAATTCAAAAACTTTTATTTAAAAGTCAAGAAATCAATTTAATATCACTTCAAGAGCAGGTTTTTGTAAGCGGTTACTCTATAGATAATGATATTAAAAAAATAAGAAAAATAATAAGTAAATATCCAAACCTTTCCCTTGTAAGGTCTAAAAACCATATAAGACTTGAAGGAAATGAAGGAGATAAAAGAAGATTATATAAACATCTTTTAACAAAAGAGATTAGAGGTAATTTTATAAACTTAAACTCTATAGCAGACCTTTGGAATAACTTTGACTTTTTAGAAGTTAAAGATATTTTAGAAGAAATTTTAGAAAAATATAATTATAAAATTAGAGAAATGATTTTTCCGATGATTATGATTCATGCAGGAGTAGCTATAGAGAGAATATTTGATCATAACTATTTAAAATATTTAAATGATTCAGAAAAGTTAAAAGAAAGCGTTGAATATAAAATTTCAAGGGAGTTTTTTAATGAAGTAAGTAAAAGAATCAATATTGAACTAGTAGATGCAGAGATAAATAGGTTTGCCCTTTTACTTATGGGTAAAAAAAGTAGTCAATTTAGAAAAGATATTCTAAAAGAAGAATTAAATGAAGATGTAGATGCCTTAACAGAAGAAGTTATTTTAGAAATAAAAGAGCATTATGATATAGATTTTAGATATGATTCTGATTTAAGGGTTGGATTATCTATGCATCTTCAAGCTTTATTAGAGAGACAAAAAAATAATATAAACGTAACTAATGCGTATATTCAAGATATTAAAAGAAAATATCCTTTAGTTTTTGAAATGGCAGTAAGTGCTGGAGAAGTAATTCAAAAGGGAATTGGAGAAAAGATAAATGAAAATGAATTATCTTTTATTGCATTACATTTAGGGGCAGCTTATGAAAGAGTAAATATTATCAAAAAGCATAAAGGCGTTATTATAATTCCTTATAACAAAATGCTATCTAAGATGTGCATTGAAAAAATCAATAATAGATTTAGCGATAGGATGGAAATAGTAGCAGTTCATAACTTTTTTGAAGAGAGCAAAATTTTAGAAGATGAGGCTGATTTAATAATAACTACAGCTAAGCTTAAGCATACTTTAGATATACAAACTGTAAATATATCTCTCTTTGTAAATTATGAAGATGAAAGTAAGATATTTCAAACTTTAAACAATTTAGATAAGAAAAATAGTCAAGGAGACTTTGTAGAACTTATAAATAATCTTATGAGAAAAGATTTATTTTACAGAAAAAATAGTATGGAAAGTGCAAAGGAAGTAATTGAATTTTTATCAGATGAATTAATAAAAAAAGGTTTAGTAGATGAAAATTATAAAGAAGATGTATTAAAGCGTGAAGAAATATCTTCAACATCATTTATATATGGCTTTGCTGTTCCTCACTCTATTGAAGTTACAGCTAAGGAATCTTGCATTTCTACTATGATTTTAGATAACCCTGTTAAATGGGGAGAGTATGATGTAAAACTTATAGTTTTAGTTGCAATTAGAGAAACTGGGACAAGCCTTTTAAAAACATTTTTTGATTGGTTAAGTAGCGTAGTTTTAGATAAAAATAAATTTTCAAAACTTCTAGAAGTAAAGAGTTTTGAAGAACTAATGAAAGAGATAATTTCTTAGGAGGTAGAATATGAAAGAAAATAATAAATCAAATGTAAATGTTAGTAGAAGATTTTTAGGTTATATTATCGATTGGTACGTTGGTGCTTTATGTACAGCTTTACCTATAGCTTTAATTTCACAAAAATTAACTAATACTATGACAAATCAAAATATTATAGAGTTTCAAGGTTCATACGGGATTATAGCAGGAGTTTTAGCTTTATTATTTGCAGTATTTTATTTTGTAATAGTTCCAACATTTATTTATAAAGGACAAACTTTAGGTAAGAGAATTTGCAAAATGAAGATAGTTAAAAAATCAAATGAGGACGTAGAACTTAAAAATATTTTATTAAGGCAAGTAATAGGTGTGATTATTATTGAGGGAGCCTTAGTTACTGCAAGTACAATATGGCATCAACTACTTACTATATTTACAAGAGTTAACTTTGTTACTCCATTAATGTATGCAGGTTTTGCAATAACTGCAATAAGCATTTGCTTGCTGCTATTTAAAGGAGAAAATAGAGCGCTTCATGATTACATAGGAAGCACAAAAGTAGTTTTATGTGATTAGTTTCCTAACATTAGGAAGAAGTGATATAAGCCTAAAAGATTATATAAAATATATAATTTGTTTATAGACGAAAGGAGAGCAAGATGGATAATTTAGAATTAATAAGCTTTAATATTATTTCATCAGTAGGAATGGCTAAATCAAGTTATATTGAGGCTATGAAAGCTGCTGAAAAAGGGGAATTCGATTTAGTTAATGAGAAAATGGAAGAGGGAGATAAGTATTTTAGTAAAGGACATAATAGCCACGGGGAGTTGATTCAACAAGAAGCAAGTGGAAAAGGCGTTACTCCAACAATTTTACTTATGCACGCTGAGGACCAATTAATGTCAGCTGAAACTATTAAAATACTTACTAAAGAAGTAATTAAATTAAATAAAAGTATAAAAGAATTAAGTAAATAAAAAAAGAAAGAAGGGTATTAATTATGAAAAAGGTATATTTATTTTGCAGTCAAGGGATGTCAACTAGCATGCTAGCTAGTAAAATGCAAGAGGTTGCAAATAGTCATAACTTACCAATAGAGGTTTTAGCATTTCCACATAACAAATTAAGAGAAATTATAGATGAGAGACACCCAGATTGTATTTTACTTGG
Source organism: Clostridium sp. LY3-2 (assembly GCF_024705715.1). NCBI lineage: Bacteria > Bacillati > Bacillota > Clostridia > Eubacteriales > Clostridiaceae > Clostridium > Clostridium sp. LY3-2. The sequence continues at coordinate 15,227 of NZ_JAMDLQ010000047.1, read as the reverse complement.
ACCACAAGTTAAGTATATGTATGAAGAAACTGTAGAAGAATTTGGAAGTTTAGGTATTCCTATATCAGTTATAAATGCTGATGATTATGGAATGATGAACGGAGAAAAGGTATTAAAAATAGCAATTAAATTGATAAAAGCAAAAAAATAACATAAGGAGGAATAATAATGATAAAAAAGCTTGAAAAAATACTTATGCCTTTAGCGGAAGCCATAGGTAGAAATAAGTACTTAATGTCTATTAGAGATGGTTTTTTAATATCAACACCGCTACTAATTGCAGGTTCAATATTCTTATTAATTGCAAACTTTCCAATAACAGCTTGGACTGATTGGTTAAAATCAGTTGTTGTTAATCAAAATACTGGACAAACTTTAGCAGCCTTTTTAGAAAAACCATCAGATGCAACATTTACTATAATGGCTATATTTGCAATTATAGGTATTGCATATTCCTTTGCAAAGCATATGAAAACAAATGCTATATTTGGTTCTGCTGTTGCAATTATGTCATGGTTTTTAATTATGCCTTATACAGTAACTGGAACAGTAGGAGGACAAGAAGTAAGCTTAACAGGTGTTCCAACAGGCTGGCTTGGTGCTAAAGGTATTTTCGTAGGTATTATATGTGCCTTTGTTTCAGTTCATATCTATGCTTGGGTAGAAAGAAAAGGTTGGACAATTAAAATGCCAAATGGTGTTCCACCAACAGTAGTTCAATCTTTCGCAGCTTTAATACCAGCTACTATAGTTATGATAGTATTCTTCTTTATAAATTTAATATTTGGATATTTTGGAACAAATGTATTTACAATTATATTCCAATTCTTACAAACTCCATTATTAAATATAGGAGATACTTTAGGGGCTATGGTTATAGCTTATATTTTCTTACACCTATTCTGGTTCTTTGGAATTAATGGTGGATCAGTAGTAGGTGCTGTATTTAACCCAATATTGCAAACGCTTTCTGTTGAGAACTTAGAGTTTTTCAAAACAGGAATAGGAGAAGGAAATATTATATGTCAACAATTCCAAGATCTATTTGCAACATTTGGAGGTGCAGGTTCAACTTTATCACTTATAATTGCAATGTTATTTTTCTGTAAGTCAAAGAGGATTACAGAACTTGGAAAACTATCATTAGTGCCTGGAATATTTGGTATTAATGAGCCTATAATATTTGGACTTCCTATAGTTTTAAATCCGATGATGTTAGTTCCGTTTATAGTTGTTCCTACGGTTAATATAGTTATTTCATATTTTGCAATGGACTTTGGATTAGTTCCTATCTGCAGTGGAATTAACATACCATGGACGACACCTGTAATAATTTCAGGGCTACTTGCAACTAACTGGGTAGGTGCTTTACTTCAAGCAGGACTTTTAGTACTTGGAGTGTTTATATACATGCCATTTATAAAAATGATGGATAAGCAATACTTAATGGATGAAGCGAAAGCAAAAGATGAAGACGACGATGATGATTTCTCATTAGATGATTTATCATTTGATGATTTGTAGGAGTGATTTTATGAAAATTATAATGATTTATGACCAAATTCAATCAGGTGCAGGAATAAAAGATGACCATATGATTCCTCTTGGAGCTAAAAAAGAGGTAGTAGGACCTGCAATAATGATGGAGCCTTATTTAAAAGAAGTCGGAGGAAAAGTTATAGCTTGTTTATATTGTGGAGATGGTTTTTACGATGAAAACAAGGATGAAGTAACTAGAAAGCTATGTGCTATGGTAAATAAGGTTAAACCAGATGTAGTAATTTGCGGCCCAGCATTTAACTATGAAGGGTATGGAAAAATGGCAGCAAATGTAGCTTATGCTATTAATAATAATACTGAAGCTGTAGCTTTTGCAGCTATGTCAAAAGAAAATGAAGATACTATAAAAGAATTTAAAGATAAGATAAAAATAATCGAGACTCCTAAAAAAGGTGGAACCGGGTTAAATGAAGCTTTAGAAGGAATGTGTAAACTTTCAAAGGCTATGGTAGAAAATAAAGATATAGATACTATATCATCAAAATATTGTTTTAAATAAATATCTAAAATAAAAGGATGCTAAAGTAGCATCCTTTTATAAAATCGGAGGAGGAAAAGATATGTGGGGAATAATAGCAACATGGCGTATGGCTGTTGAAGGAATTACAAAAGCTAGTGAAATGCTTAAAAATGGAGAAGATTCAGGAGATGCTATAGAGGCGGCAATAAAAGAAGTAGAGGACTTTCCATACTATAAATCAGTTGGCTTTGGAGGTCTTCCAAACGAAGAAATGATAGTAGAATTAGATGCAGCTTATATGGATGGAAATACATTTGACTTAGGAGCCGTTGCAGCTATAAAGGATTTTAAAAATCCTATAAGCATAGCAAGAAGATTATCTAAAGAAAAGGTAAATAACCTTTTAGTTGGAGAAGGCGCTGAAAAGTTTGCAAGCAAGGAAGGTTTTGAAAGAAAAAATATGCTAACAGATAGAGCGAAAATACATTACAAAAATAGATTAAAAGAAATAAAAGATTTAGAAATAAAACCTTATTCAGGGCACGATACTGTAGGAATGGTATGTTTAGATGAAAAGGGTAAGATGACATCAGCTACATCAACTAGCGGATTATTTATGAAAAAAAGTGGACGTGTTGGGGATTCTCCAATATCAGGGTCTGGATTTTATGTAGATAGTGAAGTTGGAGGAGCTAGTGCAACTGGGCTTGGAGAAGATTTAATGAAAGGTTGCGTATCTTATGAAGTTGTAAGACTTATGAAAGAAGGAATGCACCCTCAAAAAGCTTGTGAAAAGGCAGTAAATGATTTTGATTTAGAACTAAAAAAACGAAGAAAAAAAGCTGGAGATATGTCTTTAGTTGCTATGAATAATAAAGGTGAGTGGGGAGTTTCTACAAATATCGAAGGATTTTCTTTTGCAGTTGCAACAGAAAATGAAGAGCCAACAGTATATTTAACTAAAAACATTAATGGTAAATGCATACATGAAGTTGCAAGTAACGAGTGGCTTGACAATTATATGAAAACTAGAATGGCAAAATTAGTGGAGTTATAGTTATGGAAAAAGATATATTAAAAGAAGTCGATAATATAGCAAATGATATGATAAAGAGTATTATTGAAGTTGTAAAAATCGATAGCGTTGAATCAGAAGAAGAAAAAGATGCACCCTTTGGAAAAGGCGTAAAGCTAGCCCTAGATAAGACTTTAGATATAGCAAAAAGTTTAGGGTTTAATACATATAATTTAGATAATTATATAGGTTATGCAAGTTATGGAGAAAGCGAGGAATATATTGCAGCTATCGGTCACTTAGATGTAGTTAAACCTTTAAAGGGGTGGAGAGAACCTCCCTTTAGCGGATATACAAAAGACGGAGTGATTTATAGCCGTGGTATTTTAGATAACAAGGGACCTATACTATCTTGTTTGTATGGATTATATGCCCTTAAAAGATTAAATATTAAATTAAATAGAGAAGTTAGAATAATTTTTGGGTGCGACGAAGAAAGTGGTTTTTTAGATTTAGAGCATTACTTAAAAAAAGAGAAACCTCCAATATTTGGATTCACACCAGACTGTAAATATCCTGTAGTTTATGCTGAACGCGGAAGGCTTGAAGTAGAAGTTTATAATGATGAAGGGACTTTAGAAGACTTTTTTGATTTCGTAAACGAATATGTTTTAAATGGGAAGGTAACTGGGGATAGATTTAATTTAGAGATTTCAGATGAAGAGTTTGGATCTTTAGAAGTTAGAAACTTTAAATTAAATTATGGAGTAGTTCCATCTTGTAGATTTAGCGTAAGCTATCCTGCATCTACAGATAAAGATGAGATTTTAAAAAGGATAGAAGGCGCTATATCCCCATTTAAAGTTAGATTAAAGAAAAACTATGACCCTGTTAAATTTAATAAGGATTGCTTCTTAGTTGAAACTTTAAAAAAGACTTATGAAATGGTAACTTTAAATGATGGAACACCAGTTACTACAACAGGTGGAACTTATGCAAAGCTTATGAAAAATATAGTACCCTTTGGACCTTCTTTTCCAGGTCAAAAGGGAATAGGTCATCAGCCAAATGAATGGATGAAAATAGAAGATATAATTACTAATGCAAAAATATATGCACTAAGCCTTTATTATTTAGGAAAAGGTTAAATATTTCAGTTTGGAGAGATAGATGAATAATAAATTATTTAAAAGTTATTTAGTTACGGCCTTAGCTGTTAGTGCATCTGCATTACTTCAAACATATGTTATTAAGGTTTTTATAGAGCCTTCTAATTTGTTATCAAGTGGATTTACAGGTGCATCAATTTTAATTGATCGTATAGTAGCTTTAAAGGGAGGGTCTTTTTCAACTTCTCTTGGTCTTATAGTTTTAAATGTGCCAGTAGCTATACTATGCTATAAAGCTATAGGGAAAAAGTTTGTTATATCTTCATTGTGTCAGGTTTTCTTAACAAGTTTTCTTTTAAAGGTTTTAACCTTTAAGCCTTTATTTGATGATATTGTACTTAACGTTTGCTTTGGCGGATTTCTTTATGGAATGTCAGTAGTTTGCGCTCTTAAAGGAAATTCATCTACCGCTGGAACAGATTTTATAGCTTTATATGTTTCTAACAAAAAAGGTAAATCTGTTTTTGAATATGTATTTATATTTAATGCTTTGATGCTATGTGTTTTTGGATACTTATTTGGATTTTTATATGCTGGTTATTCTATAGTTTTTCAGTTTATTTCAACTAAGACTATTTCATCTTTTTATAGAAGGTATAAGAGAGTAACACTTCAAATAACAACAAAGAATCCAGAGAAAGTTTTAGAAAGTTATATAAAAAATTACAGGCACGGTGTATCTGTTATGGAAGGGTATGGAGGGTATAGCAAAGTTCATATGAGCTTACTTCATACAGTTGTTTCATATTATGAAGTTAGTGATATTACGATGCTAATTAGAAATGTTGACCCAAAAGCTATAATCAATGTATTAAATACAGAAGAGTTTTATGGGGGTTTTTATAGAAGACCTTTAGAATAAAAGAAGTATTAAGTTTAACTTAAGGCTTCTTTTTGTGTTAAACGTTGACAATTACAAAAAGATTTGATTAAATAAACTTATTAAAAGAGTTTTAAAAAGTATTTTAATAAGTGTGGTGATATTTTGGCAAATGCAAAAACAATAAAAGAGATAAACGTAAATACAATAAGAAATGCTCTATTTAAAAAGAAAGATTTAAGTAAAAGTGAAATATCAAAAATAACAAATTTAAGTTTTCCAACTGTAAGTACAGTATTAGATTATCTAATAAATAAAGGGGAAGTTAAAGAAGAAGGATTAAAAGAATCTATAGGAGGAAGATGTTCTAAAAAGTATAGTTTAAACCCATTATATAAAGTATCTTTACTTATATGTATAGAAGGGGATACCTTAGAGTGGAAAGTTATAGACTATTGCGAAGCTTTAATAGAAGATGGAACTACAAATATAAAAGGAGATATTTTATTAAAGATAGAAGAATTAATTAATAATAAAAAAGAAAATTATAATAATCTTTGTGGCATCACAATTGGAGTTGCTAGTATTATAAAAGACGGAAAGTTTTTATCAGATATTGAATATAAAGAATTAAAAGGTGTAGATGTAGAAGAATATTTATTTAATAAGTTTAATTTACCTATAAATATAGATAACGATTTAAATATAGTAGCTAGAGGGTATCTGAAAAGAAAAAGTTTAGAAAATGGCGAAACTGTTGTAAATATTTATATAGGAAATAATGGTATAGGTGCAAGCCTTATTATAGGCGGGAAAGTATTTAAGGGTATGTCAAACTTTGCGGGAGAAATAACTTTTTTACCTATTTTAGAAAATGAAAAAGATGATTTTAAAGATATTGATATGATAACTTATTACAGTAAAATTATTTTATCTTATATATCTATAATAAATCCAAATGAAATAGTTTTATATAATAATGAGTATTTAAATTATGGTATAGAAAAGATTGAAGATTATTTAAATAAAAAGGTTACTAAAGAAGTTATTCCAAGGATTATTCTATCTGATGACTTTAAAAAAGATTACGAAGCTGGATTAATAGAAATAGCTAAAGGATTAATAAAAAACTAAATTATGTGAGGGTGGTACTATGAAATATTCCCATGTTGTATTTGATATAGATGGAACTATAATAGACTCAGAAAAATCCGTATTAAAATCACTTAGAAAAACTATTTTTGAAGAATTAAACGAATTAAAAGACTTAGGTGAATTAAAATTTGCATTAGGAATACCAGGAGAAGACGCACTAAAAAAGTTAGGAGTAAAAAATATAGATTCTGTTTTAAAGAAATGGGATGATTACTTTAAAGAATACAAAGAAGATATAGTAGTTTTTAATGGAATAGAAGAGGTTTTAAATAATCTAAAGTTAAATAAAATTAATTTAGGAATTATAACATCAAAAACAAAAACTGAACTTAAAGATGACTTTTTATGTTTTAAATTTAGTGAGTTATTTCAAACTATTATTTGTGCAGATGATACTAAAAGGCATAAACCTTTTAAAGATCCTATGGAAAAGTACTTAGAAATAAGTAATGCAAAAAGAGATGAGGTTATTTATATAGGGGATTCTATTTATGATAGAGACTGCGCAGTAGATGCAAAGGTGGATTTTGGACTTGCACTTTGGGGAGCAACGGATAAAGAAATTAAATCTACATACAAATTAAACAATCCAAAAGATATAGAAAGCATCACATTAAATTACGATAAATAAGTATTTAGTTTAGCTTGTGAATTACAATATATAGCTAAAGTTGGACTAAAAGAAAGTAAGTTTAGTGATGATAAAAAAAGATATAAAAGAGTAGCTGATATTTCTGTAGAGCTTTCAAATAAGTAAAACTAAGGACAACCTAAACTTTATTAAATTAGGTTGTCCTTAAATTTTAAAACTCAAAAGAGCCAAATCTTCCTTTATCAAAATCATCATATGCTTTAAGCAAATCTTCTTCTGTAGCTAATACAAAAGGTCCATCAAAGACTACAGGTTCTCTAATTGATTCTCCACTTAAAACTAAAAATAAAGAGGATTCAGTTAAGGATTCTATTTGGATATCTCCACGTACATTATCAAATATTATAAATTCATTTTCTAAATACATTTTATTATTTACTACAAGATTCCCATCAACTATTAAAATACCAGTATTAAAATTACTAGGTTCATTTAAAGTAACCTTTCCAAAATTTCTTAAATAAACATTATAAAGATTTATTTTTGAAAAAGTTTCAGCAGGCCCTTTTGTGCCTAAGGCTTCACCAGCTATAACTTGAATTTCACCATTATTTTCTTCTAAAATATGAGTTCCTATTGAACTTTTTGATAAAAACTGATATTTAGGGTGAGTCATTTTATTTCTATAAGGCAAGTTTATCCAAAGTTCTACCATATGCAAAACTCCACCCTTTTTAGTAAATTCCTTTTCGTGATATTCCTTATGGAGCATCCCAGAACCAGCTGTGATCCATTGAACATCATAAGGACCGACCACTCCAGAGTGACCTTTATTATCTTTATGATTAACATAACCTGCGTATGGAATAGTTACAATTTCAAATCCTCTATGAGGATGAGCTCCTACGCCTAATTTAAAATTAGAAGGTTCAAAATAAAATGGAGCATTATAATTTAATAAAATAAAAGGAGAAAACCTTAATAAAATATTTCTATTAGAAGGAAAGTATTGACTTACTCTAAAACCATCGCCAACCATATAAAAATCTGAACCTTTAAAAGAAGTTTCTACAGTTCTTAATTTTTTCATAAAATCAGATCCTTTCAATTTATTTAGTAAAGAATAACAAAATTAAAAATTACTTTCAAATCAGTAGAAATTTATAAACTTAAGAATGTTTATAAATTATCTATAAAAAATAGATAAAAGTGATATTAAAATGAATAAATAAAATCTAATATAAAAACTTCTTATATATTTAATTTTAACTCTATGAATTAAATTTTAATATACCATTTTTCCTATATTAACAGTAAATTGACATATTAAATAATAAGGACTATTTTAAAAGAAAAAAGTGATATGAGGTGATTTTTATGGTAAAAGAAATTTATGATGCTGACTTTAAGGAAGAAGTTTTAGATTATGAGGGAATAGTGTTTGTTGAGTTTTTTGCGACTTGGTGTCCACACTGCAAAGCACTAGCACCTGTTTTAGAAAGTGTATCAGATGAGGTTTGGAAAGTTAAATTTGTTAAGGTAGATATTGATAAAAACCCACAAGCATCTGTAACTTATGATGTAGAAAGTATACCAACATTAAAAATATTTAAAAGTGGTGAAGTTATAAATTCTAATGATGGCTTTTTGCCAAAAGAACAGCTTATAAACTTTATCTCTGAAAGTGTTTAAGGAGGTGTTTTTATGAGTGAAAGATATGATATAGCTATAATTGGAAGTGGCGCAGCAGGACTATCGGCTTCTTTAATAGCAAAAATTAGAAATAAATCATTTATAATTTTTGGTGATAAAGATTTAACGGGTCATTTAAAAAAGGCTCCTAGAATAGAAAACTATTTAGGTTTTCCTCCTGGAAGTGGCAGGGAGTTACTAGGTCATTTTAGGGATCATATAGAAGCTATGGATATAAATATAACTGAAGAAAGAATTTCTAATGTATTTAAAATGGATGATTATTTTGAAGTTTTAGGTATGGATAATACTTATGAAGCTAAAAGCGTAATTGTAGCAACTGGAGTTGAATATACTGCTCCTATAAAAGGCGAAGAGGAATTTGTAGGTAAGGGGGTAGGATACTGTACAACTTGTGATGGACCTTTATATAAAGGAAAAACTGTAGTAGTAGTAAGTTATCTTAAAGAAGGTGAAGCTGAGGCTAATTTTATAAATGAAATAGCTAAAAATGTTTATTATGTACCACTTTATGAAGAGGAATATAATTTAGATAAAGGAATTAAAATAATAAAAGATAATCCTTTAGAAATAACAGGAGATAAGAGAGTAAATAAATTAATATTAAAAAATAGCTCTATTGAAACTGACGGTGTTTTTGTTTTGAAAAATGCTATACCTATGGCTGAATTAGTTCCAGGGTTAGAAGTTTTAAATGGTCATATTAAAGCAGATATTAATATGAAAACAAGTTTAGAAGGGTGTTTTGCAGCTGGAGATTGCGTAGGCTTACCTTATCAAGATATTAAAGCGGCAGGGCAAGGTAACGTAGCAGCCTTAAGTGCTATTAATTATTTAAATAGTAAAAATGAGTAGTTTATTTAATATATATTAAAAAGTTAAAAATTAGGATATAATATAAATATCAAATTTAAAAAAAGGAGTTATGAATATGCTTAATTTAGTTTTTAAAACATTACATCATCATATCTAGAGACTTGTTTTAGTGAGGCAAGTCTATTTAAAGTAGGCTTTTGTCTCTAGGTATAGATAAATTAAGGTATTTATAATTTATTTAAAGCCACGTGGGATTTTAAGCCTACGTGGCTTTTATTTTATTAAAGGAGTGAAAAAAATGGATAAAAAAATTATAAAACCTAGTATACTTAGTGGCTTTATGGAACTATTACCAAGAGAGCAAGAAATATTTAGTGATATTTTAGAAAAAATAAAAGAAGTTTATAAGGAAAATGGATTTTTAGAAATAGATACACCTATTTTAGAAAAACAAGAAATATTATTATCTAAAGAAGGGGGAGAAACTGAAAAGGAAGTTTATAGATTTAAAAAAGGAAAAAAAGATATAGTTTTAAGATTTGATTTAACTGTACCTTTTGCAAGGTATGTAGCACAACATTTTGATTATTTAAATTTTCCTTTTAAAAGGTATCAAGTTGGAAAAGTTTATAGAGGAGAGAGAAATCAAAGGGGAAGATACAGAGAGTTTTATCAGTTTGATATAGATATTATAGGAAATGAAAAATTAAATATAAATAATGATGCCTTAGTTATAAGTTTAGCATTTAAAGCATTTAAAAGAATTGGATTAAATGAGTTCAAATTTTTATTAAATAATAAAAAGATATTAGTTGGAATTTTAGAAGAACTTAAAATCAAAAATTCAAAGGAAGTTTTAATTCTTTTAGATAAAGTAGAAAAGATTGAAAAAGATGTTTTTGAAAGGGAATTATTAAATCTTGTATCTTTAAAAAATTATAATATTTTAAATTCTATAATAAATATAAAAGGAGAGAATTTAGAAAAAATAGATTATTTAGAAAGTTTGAATTTAAAAAATGAAACCTTAAGAACTGGAATAAAAGAAATAAAAGAAGTTTTAAAAACATTAAATTATTTAGGGGTAGATGAAGAAAAGGTAGTATTAGATTTTAAAATAATCAGAGGGTTAGATTATTATACAGGAACAATAGTTGAAACAGTATTAATTGGAAATGAAAAGTACGGTTCTATCTGTTCTGGCGGAAGGTATGATAATTTAGCTAGTAATTTTACAAAAAGGGTGTTACCTGGAGTCGGTATATCTATAGGGATTACAAGATTATTTTTTGTTTTAAAAGAAATTGGGTTTTTAAAAAATTATTATATTAAAGAAAGTTTAGATTATTTAATAATTCCAATAACTGAAGATATTAAGGTAGCTTTAGATATATTAAAAAGAATACAAAATAAGGGATACAAAGCTTCTATATATTTTGAAGAGGGCACTTTAAAGAAAAAGATGAGTTATGCAGATAAATTAGGTGCAAAAAAAGTTATATTAGTAGGAGAAGAAATAAAAGTAAAGGATATGAAAAAGGGAATTTATGAAACTTTAGATTTAGAATAAAAGTATTTATATTGTAAAAAAATAGTAAACTATTTATAATAAAAAAGGGAAAAGTATATCGAAATATGTATTTTAAAATTGAATAAATACTAGGGGGGATGGAATGTTTAAGACAAATGTGGATTTATTAAATGGGAAGATATTAAAATCTTTAATTATCTTTGCAATACCTCTTTTTATATCAAATTTATTCCAGCAACTTTATAATACTGTAGATATTATGATTGTTGGAAATTACTTAGGAGATACTTCACTAGCTGCAATAGGAGCATCAGCTGCTGTTTATGAGCTTTTAGTAGGATTTGCTTTAGGTACTGGAAGTGGACTTAGCATAGTAACAGCTAGAAGTTATGGTTCAAAAGACGAAGAACTAGTTAAAAAGTCAGTTGCAGGGTCACTTGTAATTGGTATTTTTATTTCAGTTATCATTATGGTTATATCAAAGTTATTTTTATATCCCTTACTTGAACTGTTAAATACTCCTAAAAATATTATAGACGAGTCTTATTCTTATATATCAACAGTTACTATGTTTGTTTCAGTAATGTTTTTATATAATCTTTGTGCAAGTGCTTTAAGGGCTGTAGGAAACAGTATGATGCCTTTAATATTTTTAATTATTTCTTCTGTAATTAATATTTTCTTAGATATATTATTTATTACAAGATTTGATATGGGAATTAAAGGAGCTGCAGTTGCAACAGTTATAGCCCAAGGAATATCAGGGGTATTATGCGTTATTTATATCTATAAAAAATGTCCAGTTTTAATTCCTAAAAAAGAGCATTTTAAATTTGATAAAGAATTATATAAAGATTTATTAGGACAAGGTTTATCTATGGGAGTTATGCTTATGATAGTATCAGCTGGTACTGTAATTTTGCAAACTGCTATAAATAATTTAGGATATTTAATAATAGCAGGGCATACAGCAGCACGTAAATTAAATAGTTTTGCTATGATACCAATATCTTCTTTATCTATGAGTTTAGCTACCTTTGTTTCTCAAAATAAAGGAGCAGACCAAGGAGGAAGAATTAGAGAAGCCGTAAAATATTCTAATTTAATGTCTGTTATTTGGGGAGTTTTAGTTACTATAGTTTTACTTTTTACAGCACCTACTTTAATGAGAATTTTATCAGGTTCAACAGAACCTGTAGTAATAGATAATGGAGCTAAATACCTTTTAATTAACTCACCATTTTATGCAGTACTTGGAATATTATTAAATTTAAGAAATTCCCTTCAAGGAATTGGAGAAAAGGTTCTTCCTTTAGTTTCAAGTGTTATTGAGCTTTTAGGTAAGATTCTATTTGTTATTTTATTAATTCCAACACTTGGATACTTTGGAGTGATTATTTGTGAGCCTGTTATTTGGTGTTTAATGTGTATCCAATTAGCATATGCATTTTATAAAAATAATTATATTAAAGAAATTAAAGATAATCATTTACAATAAAATACAGTTATAGTATAATTATAAAAAACTTATCAAGAGAGGTGGAGGGACTGGCCCTTTGAAACCCGGCAACCGTTATAGATAGCGAAAGTTTAGAGCTATCTTTATCAAGGTGCTAATTCCAGACAGATAAGGGTACTAAATTTTAAAGATATTTAAGTCTTAAGGTGAACCCTTAAGGCTTTTTTGTTTTACTTTAATAACTACAAAAGGGGGCTATTTGTATGAATATAAGAGACAAATTTAAAGAAAAGAAACTAGTTTTTTCTTTTGAAGTATTTCCACCTAAAAATACTTCACCTGTAAAGACAATCTACAAAGCGTTAAATGATCTAGTTAAGCTTAATCCAGATTTTATATCTGTAACCTATGGGGCAGGTGGAAGCTTAACTAATAATAAGACAAGCGAACTTGCATCACTTATTAAAAATGTATATGGCTTAGAATCATTAGCACATTTAACTTGTATTTCTTCAACTAAAGAGGATATAGATAAATTAACTGAAAGATTAACTTTAGAAGGAGTAAATAATATTCTTGCATTAAGAGGAGATGATATAGGAAACACTAGAGGGGACTTTTCTTATGCAAATGAACTTATGGATTATATTAAAAGCAAAGGAGATTTTAATATAATTGGGGCTTGTTACCCAGAAGGTCATATTGATAATAAAAATATAAGTTTAGAAGTTGATAATTTAGAGAGAAAAATAGAAAATGGGGCGACAAGCTTTATTTCTCAGTTATTTTTTGATAATAACGTATATTATAAATTTTTAGAAGAGGTTAATAAGAGAAATATAGATATTCCTATTCAAGCTGGAATAATGCCAGTTGTTAATGGAAAACAAATAGAGAGGATAACAGAGCTTTGTGGATCTAGTATTCCTTTAAAATTTAGAAAGATTATGGAAAAATATGAAGGAAGTCCAGAGGCTTTAAGAGAAGCTGGAATAGCTTATGCAGTAGAACAAATAATAGACCTTTCCTCAAGTGATGTTAGTGGAATTCATTTATATACTATGAATAATCCATACGTTGCAAAAAGGATAAGTGAAAATATAGATACTATAATAAATGAGATAAATAGGAGGGCATAAAAATGGAAAGAGTAGAAAGTTTTGAATTAGACCACAGGAAAGTTAAGGCGCCATATGTAAGAAAGTGCTGCATATTAGAAGGAATCAAAGGAGATAAGGTTACTAAATTTGATTTAAGGTTTTTACAGCCTAATAAAGAATCTTTTGGAACAGCTGGTATGCACGGTTTAGAGCATCTTTTAGCTCATACTTTAAGAGAAGAATTAGACAATATAATAGATCTTTCACCTATGGGTTGTAGAACTGGATTTTATTTAAGTTTATTTGGAGATAGAGATCCTAAAGAGATAAAAGAAGCTTTAGAAAAATCACTAGAAAAAGTCTTAAAAGCAAAGGAAATTCCAGCAAAAAATGAAATTCAATGCGGAAATTATAAAGACCTTTCTTTATTTTCAGCAAAGGAATATGCAAAAGAAGCTTTAAATAAAGGATTCTCCCTAAATATTTATGGATAGTAAAATAGAAATAAAAAAAGAAGAGGTTTTAAGGTATCTAGGATATAAGGGTCAAGAGATAGATTATAATTTAGATTTAAAGATAGAGAGCCTTATTTTAGAAAGTAAAAACCTCTTTAGAGAAAGAGTAGCTTTTAGAGAGTTTTATATTTTAAAAGAAGATGGGGAGATTAAATTAAAAGATACAAATATAAAACTTAAAGGGAAAGATATTTATAACCTTTTAAAAGACTCTGATAGGTGTATACTTATAGCTGTAACTTTAGGAAATGATATAGAAAAGAAAATTCGGTTATATTCAAAGACTGATTTAACTTCCTCTGTAATTTTAGATGCTTGTGCGACAGCTGGAGTTGAAAGTCTTTGTGATAATTTAGAAGAAAATTTAAAAGAAGAGTTTTTAAATGAAAATGAAAACTTTACTTTTAGGTATAGCCCGGGATACGGTGATTTAAGTTTAAGTATTCAAAAGGATTTTATAGAGATTTTAGATTGCAAAAGAAGGCTTGGACTTAATTTATCAGAGCATTTAATATTATTTCCTAGAAAATCAGTAACTGCAATTCTTGGAATAACAAAAGAAAAATTAAAAGTTAAAAGAAATTGTAAAAATTGCAATAACTACGATAGATGTATATATAGAAAAGAGGATGGAGAGTTTGGATGTAATAAATCTACTTAAAAATAAAATATTAATTTTTGATGGTGCTATGGGAACTACACTACAAAAGAAAGGCTTAAAGCTTGGAGAAATTCCAGAGTTTCTTAATTTTACAGAAGAAGAAAAAATTATAGAAATACATAAAGAATTTATAAAATATGGCGCTGATATTATAACTACTAATACTTTTTCAGCTAATGAGAGAAAGCTAAAAGGAAAAGAGTATTCTGTAGAAGAAGTAATAAAAAAAGCTATAGATTTAGCAAAAATAGCTAGAGGAGATAAAGATATCTTAATAGCGCAAGATATAGGTCCTATAGGAGAATTATTAGAACCCTTAGGAACTTTAGAGTTTGAAGAGGCTGTAGAAATTTTTAAAAGGCAGGTAAGAGTTGGAGAAAGTGAAGGAGTTGATATCTTACTTTTTGAAACCTTTACTGACCTTTATGAGATGAAAGCTGCAATTATTGCAGCAAAAGAAGTTTCAAATTTACCTATTTTTGCAACTATGACTTTTGAAGAAGACGGAAGAACATTTACAGGGTGCTCCCCTGAAAGTATGGCTATAACTTTAGAAGGGCTTAATGTAGATGCTTTAGGTGTTAATTGTTCTTTAGGGCCTAAAGAATTATATAACATAGTAAAAAAGGTTTGCGACAATACAAATTTACCAGTTTTACTT